>JANMDL010000619.1:0-3075 GCA_031376295.1 Chitinophagales bacterium | reverse complement strand
GTAATAATTCAGGTTGCTAAAGGGCTGCATATCTGTGTAAGCATAATCCCTCCTGCTGTTGCTGTTGCCTGCTGCTTGTGCATGGGCTATTTTTTCAAACAGCACACCATCTTTGCTGCGTTCCAGTTCAAAATGACTGCTGTTGATTTCTGTTAAAGTAAACCAGTTAACTGCAATACGGTTTTGGTCCTTTCGTGCCACCAGTGTAAGGCCGGTAACGGGTATGGTTCCGCTTACAGTAATGGTGTCAAAATCAAACAGCCCCCAAATACCATTGGCATCTTTAAAGCGCATGGCAATAAAGTGATTGCCCTGTGTGGTGCTTGCGGGTACCAGCAGGGGCAGTGCCTGCGTAAATGTTTGACCTGCTGGTATGCTTACTGGTATTGCATTGCCCACGCCTGTATCGGTATCTATAAAATATTCAGCAGCCACCATATTGGGCATATTGGCAGATTGTGTGGTGATGTAAAAACCACGGCTTTCGTACAAACCCCAGTTACCCGCTGCATCTTTGGTGCGTATGGCCAGGAAGTGAAAGCCGGGTACAAGAGCTGCCGTTGGTACATTGGCTGTAAAATTTACTGTGCTGCCACTTGTAATGGGCGTAATAGCTGTGCCATTACCCACTCCCGGATCTGAATCTGTAAAAAACTCTGCAGCAGTAATATTCGCTGCATTACCCGTTGCACTGCTGATGTAAAATCCCCTGTTTTCAAACAAGCCCCAGTTACCATTTACATCTTTGGTGCGTATAGCCAGGAAGTGAAACCCGGGTGTAAGTGAAGCAGTTGGTACGGTTGCAGTAAAGTTTATCGTACTTCCATTGCTGATAGGAGTAATGGGTATGCCATTGCCCACGCCCGGGTCAGCATCTGTAAAGTATTCCGCAGCAACAATGTCAGGGCTGTTGCTAGTAGTTGCACTGATATAAAAACCACGGCTCTCAAACAGGCCCCATATGCCACTGGCATCTTTTGTACGTATGGCAATGGTATGAAAACCTTGTGAAAGCGACACCGTGGAAACACTGGCTGTAAAATTTACAATATTGCCCGAAGTAATGGGCGTAATGTTAGTGCCATTACCAGCACCGGGATCGGCATCAACATAAAATTCTGCTGCTGTTATATTGGCCATATCTGCAGATGCAGCACTTACATATACCCCCCTGCTTTCATACAAGCCCCATTGGCCTGCCGCATTTTTGGTGCGTATGGCGATGGTATGAAATCCATTGGGCAAAGCAGTGGTGGGTATAGACGCAGTAAACAACGCAGTGTCGCCCGAACTTACTGCAACAGGTATCCCGTTACCTGCACCGGGGTCGCTGTTGATAAAATATTCTGCTGCAACAATTGTTTGCGCTTTTGTGAATAGTGCCAAGCAAATTACTGGCAGCAATAAAATTAATCGCTTCATAATAACCTTTTTAGTTTTAACTCAGCAGGATTAATTACTTACCCTTGCTTCTACATTCACAGTTACATTGCCGCCCGCCGGTACTGTTGGGGTAACCACATTCATACTGAAGATGCGGGGCAGACGGCTGTTGCGGCTGTTGTTCCAGTTAAGGCTTCCGGTAATATCATACAGCAAACCCATGTCTTTGCCATCAGAACCGGTATTGTCGGCAGGTCCCGCCGCTATTGTAAAGTCGGCTGTGCCATTTAGCGTGCCTGCATTTACAGTAGCCTGTGCCACCATTTGTGGATCCAGGTTGTCAACATTGCCACCACTGTTTACATTGCCATTACTTAACCAGGGTGTATTGTTAACTGCATTGAAAGTGATATTGTTGGTAAAAGTGCTGGAGCTGTTTTGCGTGGCAGCATTTCTTCTTACAAAAACATTATTGGTAAGGGTAAGAAACCGGCAATTATTTGCAAAGCAGTCGCGGCTGCCACTGGCGGGGCCATACCACAGGTTATGGTCGAACATAATGCTGCTGGTATTGGTGAATCCGGCAATATTGCCATTGATGCAGCAGCCACTCTCATAAAAAATATTATTCTGAAAAAGGAAGTTGCTGAAGTTGTGAGCCGTGGCATTGTCGGATCGTACCTGGCCGTTGTTAAACATACAGCCCTCAAAGAGATAACCAGTCCAGGTACCGCCTGATACCGAGCCAGAAAAGATGATGGGGCAACCGGCCGTATGTATGCGGATAAACTGCAGGTTGTTAATGGCGGCTGTATTGATGCGGATGCCTGTGCCGCCCACAAAAGTTAATCCATGAATAACGGAGCCGCTGGAGGCTGTGCCTGTAATATCCACACCAGTTGTACCTATATCTGTATTAATCACGGCATCAAAGGGCAGTTGCTTGGAAGGCGACCAACCCGGGCCAATCACCACCAATCTTTTATTAACAAGATCAAAACTGTTGTATTGGTTGGGGCTGCCATGTACATACACCGTATCACCAGCAGAGCTTGCATCTACTGCTGCCTGTATGGTATTAAACTGAGCCAGCGTGGCAGGAAAGTTACTAACGGTACGTACGGTGGCCTGTGCACTGAATATGGCAAGCAGGCAAATAAGAGAGAAAAACTGTTTCATGTTGCTTAAATTTTGTAATTGTAAAATTGGGTGAAAGCAACATGCTGTACAATCGCTAAATGTAGGCAGCACATAGTCGACAACTTTCAAAAAGTGGTCAACTCTATGATGATTTTTACTATTTTAGCAATAAAATTTAACTCATGCCTGTACGCCCCGAACTGATTGAAAAATTTGAGCCTGAAAAGTATTATCATGTTGTTTGTAAGGCCATAGCCGGAAAAAAATTATTTCACACTGATGCTAATAAATTATTCTTCCTGAAACGTTACCGGGATCTCATTGCACCGTTTGTTAAAACATTGACCTATAACCTGCTGAACAACCACGTACACCTGGTTATTAAAACGCCTCCTTTGGTAATTCTGACTGATATGCTGGCATCGCAGCCTTTGGAAATAGTGACTAAAACCCAGACAAAATTCACGGCAAGTGATAATAAGGAGGAGTTGTATCATGAATTAATAGAACAGCAGTTTAACCGGCTTTTTATATCTTATGTAAGGGCGTTAA
>JANMDL010000599.1:0-17966 GCA_031376295.1 Chitinophagales bacterium | reverse complement strand
ACGGTCATGGCTATGTGCCTATCATCACTGTTTGCAATACACTATCGGCGTTGAATACATTGTACAAAGGGCAACTGGGTGGCGCTATGGGCTGGGAGTTTTTTAATGCCAACAATACCAGCGAAAAAAATGACCCCGTGGGTTGGGCTAGTGCGATGAAACTGGCGGTGTGAGTTGAGAGTTCATAGTTGATAGTTGAAAGTGGAGAGTTGATAGTGGATAGTTTGAGCGTTCAAAGTTCGGTAGTTCAAAGTTTGCGGGTTCATCATTGGGCGATGACCGTTGTTCGTTGGGCGCAGGAAAACTTGCACATCGCAGGTACAACTCATAACTTATAACCCATCACTCATAACCTGCTTTTTCCCATGAGCTTTGTGCTTATATTTGCTCCTCAATTTTTACCATGTTACCATTTACCGATGCCAGCCCCGGCCGCTTTATCATTCACCAGGTGGGTAATAAGCTTAATGAAGAAGGCTATACACTTTCTGAAAAAAGCCTGCCACCGCTCACGGAGGAACTGCAGGCATCGCTTACCAATTATTTTCTCTCCGCTTTTAAGGAGCTGGAGTACTACAGCTTCTGGCATGAGAGCGACCTGGCACTGAATGCCTGCTGTAGTTTCGCCAAAGATATTTTTACTGACAGCGTTTGCTTTACCGAAAAATCGCAAAGCATCGCCCGTCACCTGTACGAATGCTCTACGCACCCCAAAGTAAAAAGCGGCGACCTGTACATTGCCCTGCTGCAAGGCAATGGCCCGGAAGGGGAGCCTTTGCAGGCATTGGCCATTTTTAAAACAGAATCAAAAGATACTTTTTTGCAGGTGACCAAAGAGGGCGAATACTTTACCCTGCACAGCAGCGAGGGGCAGAACATTAACAAGGCCGACAAAGGCTGCATCATCTTTAATACCAATGGAGCAGAGGGCTACAAAGTTTGCGTGGTTGACAACCTGAACAGGGGTAGCGAGGCGCAGTACTGGAAAGATGATTTTTTAAAACTCATCAGCTTTGTGGATGAGTATCACCAAACCCGTGAGTTCCTCGGCATTGCCCGGCACTATGTAACCGACCAGTATGCCAAAGAGTTTGAGGTAAGCAAAACCGATCAGATAGACCTGCTGAACCGCTCCATATCCTATTTTAAAACAAAGCAGTCATTTGATAAAAATGAGTTTGAAGAAGAAGTACTGCACCACCCGGAAATGATTAATTCTTTCCAAAAGTTTGACGACCAGTACCGCAAACAAAATCACATTGAACTGGAGGATAGTTTCGATATTTCAAAACAGGCAGTGCGCAAGCAGGCAAGGGTATTTAAAAGCGTACTGAAATTAGATAAGAACTTTCACATTTATATTCACGGCAACAGGGAAATGATTGAAAAGGGCGTGGATGAGCAGGGGAGAAAGTATTATAAGATTTATTACAGTGAGGAAGAGTAAAAGGGGCGATGGGCGTTGATCGTTGAACGTTGATCGTTGACCGATGGGCGGAGGAAAGTTAATTCGCTGTAGCCAGTGATTTTTTACCAGTGGAGAAACATAAACAAGTGTTATAAAATCAACAGGGAAAGTTCTGCCCCAAAAACCACCAATGTACTGACACCCCTTAAAGGATCAATTGACCGGGTAGCTTCGGCAGCTAAAATTTCCGCTTTCATAATCTTCGCAAAGGTCATCGCTAAAATGTAGAATTATCCCAACCTTGGGTCGGGATGAAACCGGGGTGTGGTACATCCCGGCCGAAGCGACGGGATAATCGGTTTCGGTGTCCTTTCCTGCCTTCCGGTAGCTATGCCTTACCCAAATTTTAGGGTAGTGAAAATCAAAGCATGCTGCCACTATAACCTTTACTGACTGTAGCTATTGGCAAATACTGCCCCATCCTGTCATGCCGACGGGGGAGGCATCTACACCAATGCGTTGCTTACTGCTGCCCGGTGGTGTAGATGCCTCGCTATCGCAATCGGCATGACAAGACGGGGGGTATGCCCAATAGGAAACCATAAAATTGGCGATGAAGGCCCGCCAATTGTTGTAAAAGAGCAGTGCTGTCAGCAGATGAAAAATTTGGGTAACGATGAGCTGCCGGCCAGCAGGTTTGCTTACTTTGAGCCTGCCCCGAAGTACTGAGGGGACAAGAAAAAAAGTAAGAGAAAAGAGATTGGTAAATTACAGAAAGCGACGATTTGAAATGCCCCCAAGTTTACGCTACTGCTGGCATACTGCACCAAATTATGTACTTTTGAAAAACAATCACTCATCTTCAATGAACATTACCATCATCAACGGTCCCAACCTCAACCTGCTGGGCAAAAGGGAAACAGATATTTACGGCAATATGTCTTTTGAGCAGTATTTCCAAAGCCTGCAGGTAATGTATCCTGCTGTATTACTGCATTATTTTCAAAGCAATATCGAAGGGGAATTGGTTACAGAAATACAGCGGGTGGGCTTTGAGCAGGATGGCATCATCATCAACCCCGGCGCTTACACGCATACCTCTGTGGCCATTGGCGATGCCATTGCGGCCATAAAAGCACCGGTGATTGAAGTGCATATTTCAAATATTGATGCAAGGGAAGAATTCAGGAAGCTGTCGCATGTTTCGGCAAAAGCCGTGGGTACCATCAGCGGGCTGGGATTGAAGGGATATGAATTGGCGCTGCGGTGGTTCCTGAAATAGGGTGGGAAAGGCAGCCTGCTACCGGTCGGGACGTGGCCATAGGTCCGTCAGACCGAAGTAGCACCGGATAATACTTAATGGATAAAAGAGGTATTATAAATGCCGGATACCAGCAGCAGTTTTTCATGGCAACAGCCTTGTGTCACAATCCTTTCATCGGCATACCACCTGGCATCATTTTTTCAGTATAACAGCTTCGCAAAAATTATCAATCATCAGCACAAATTCAACCGCATGATCTGGTTTAATAAAAACATTACGATAGACGATATAAAATACATCGGCGCAAACACCATGGGACACTTTTTGGGTATGGAATGGATGGAGCTCGGCCCTGACTTTTTAAAAATGCGTATGCCGGTGGATGACCGTACCAAACAACCTTATGGACTGCTGCATGGTGGTGCCAGTTGCGCCTTAGCCGAAACCATTGGCAGTGTGGCATCGGCCCTGGTAATGGACAGGGAAAAATTTATCTGTGTTGGGCTGGAAATAAATGCCAACCATATCCGCAGCGCAAGGGAAGGTTATGTAACTGCCACCTGCACACCGCTGCACACGGGCAATACCACGCATGTGTGGGACATTAAAATACATGATGATGCCGGTAAGCTCACCTGTGTAAGCAGGCTCACTGTGGCCATTCTTAAAAAACCGGGAACTTAGCGCTTAACCCTTTCTTTTGATGGTACAGCCAACACTGCGGCTTTCCTTTACCGTTACGTCCATTTCTGCCACCATTTCGTTAATGGCTTCTTTAAGATGCTCACGGGTTACGGCAGCAGGGTCGTTGGCATTATTATCTATCGCACCGTGGTAAACTAATTTGTCATTTTTATCAAACAAGAAGCATTCTGGTGTGCGGTTGGCACCAAAGGCATTGGCCATTTCACTGCCGCTATCCATCGCATAGTGCCATTCGTAGCCCTGGGCTTTGGCATAAGCAGTCATAGCATCATAACTGTCGGAACCTTCACGGTTGGCTTCATTGCTGTTGAGGATAATAACGCCCAGGTTTTTCCGGAGGGCATAAGCACATACTGCCTTGGTACGCTCCTGGTTTTTTATCACAAAAGGGCAGGTATTGCAACTGAACATTACTATCAGCCCGTTCTTCTTCTTTGCTTCGTTAAAGGTGATCATTTTACCAGTTACGTCCTTCATCTTGGTAGTGGCCATGGGTAAACTGCTGCCAATGGGCAGGGGATCGGCTGTGGTAAAAGAGGTGGCTGCAATAGCAAACACCGGAACCAGGAATAAGAATAATTTTTTCATTTTAAGATTTTTAAGATACATTAAAGTTACCATACCAAAAGCAGGATTCCAAACCATTCATGTAAGTGTTGCCGCAGCAGCCCGGGCCTGCTCTTCCTTTTCCCGCTGTTCGGCAAAGGATCGCAGCGATTTAATGCTTACATTCAGCTCAAAACCTATCAGCAATGCCAATGAATTGATGTAAACCAACGCCATCAGCACAATTACAGTGCCTATTGCGCCATATAATATACTGTACTGCCCAAAATTGTTCACAAAAGCCGAAAAGCCAAGGCTTGCAATAATACCAAGGCTGGTAGCCAGAATGGCACCAGGTGAAAATAATTTCCACTTCTTCTGTACTGCCGGGGCATACTTATATATAAAAGCATACGAATAAAAAATCATGGCAATAATAAACGCCCAGCGCACATAAAATATTGCCTGCCTTACACCAGCACTTTTTATGCCCATCCATTTAAGTACCGCTCCCTGGGTTATCAGCAAAATAAGGCAACCCAATACCAGGCCAAACAGCAGGGAAGTTAATTTGATGGCCGTCCAGCGGGTGTGCAGCCCCATGCGTTTTTCAAAACCTATATAGTTTTTGTTAAAGGCCCGCATAAGGCCCATCATGGCATTGGAGGCAAAAAACAGCGACAGTATAAAACCAAAAGAAATCAGGGCAATCTTGGGGTCGTTAAAAAAACTGTCAATAAACTTATTGATGTTTTCGTTGTGCACTTTTGCCGGCACCACATCATTTACCAGGGAGTGCAACTGGCTTTTTATTATTTTCTTCTCAATAAAAGGCAGCCTTGGCAGCAGGGTAAATAAAAACAGGAAAGCTGGCGGCAGCGCCATAATAAGGTTGTAGGCAATAGCCGATGCCCTTTCGCTGATGCCCACTGTGCGTACCTGCTTAAAAAAAAACTTTATTACATCATACAATGGCACCCCCTCAAAACCCGGCAGTATAATGTGCTTGCTCTTTCTGAATAAAAAAGCAATGGGGGGAAAAGTTACGATATAACGTTCAAGTTTTGTCAATCGGCTGTTATTTATCAGTTGGCGGTTTAGCAGCCCTTGCCCTCAAAAAACTATCAATCCATTGCTGGTAAATATGTGCGTACTGCAAATGCTGCGTGTAATCAACCGCAAAGTTGGAATAACCTGTCAGGTTGGGCTGTGCCACAAAATACAGGTAAGAAGTTGAAGGCGCATTCAGTACCGCATCAATTGTTTGTGCCGATGGGGTGCAGATGGGGCCGGGCGGTAATCCCGGGTGCAGGTAGGTGTTGTAGGGAGAAGCAAATTCAAGATGCTTGTTCAGTATCCGCTTCAGCCCAAAATCCCTCATGGCAAATTTTACCGTAGGGTCGGCTCCCAGTTTCATACCCGTTTCTATCCTGTTAAGGTACACACTGGCAATCTTGCCCTTGTCTTCAGGCACATTGGTTTCTTCTTCCACAATGCTGGCAAGCGTATAGGCCTGGGCGGGGGTAAGGTTCAGTCCGTTGGCTTTCTGCTTGCGTTCGGGTGTCCAGAATTTTACCTGCTCACTGTACAACTTACGGAAAATTTTTGATGGCGAACTATTCCAGAGTATGCTATAGGTATTGGGCAGTACAGCAGTCATCAGCGTATTGCTGTCTACATTCATACCTGCCAGGGAATCATTGTTGCCCAAAAAGCGCATCATATCAGCAGAATCACATTCAAAAGCCCTGCCTGCAATACCAGCAAGGTTTTCCACTGTACGCAGTTTTTTAATGGTAAAGTTTACAGGGCTCTGGTTGCCGCCACGCAGCATGCGGATCAGGCTCCAAAGGCTCATGCCCGGCTTTATCTCGTAGCGGCCGGCTTTAACAGCTTCAGTATATTTAAGCCTTTTTGCCACAAAATCAAACATTCCGGGGTTGCTGATGATTTTCGCATCCGTAAGTTCCTGTTTAACGGTGCTGTAATTGCTGCCGGTCTTAATATAAAAATATTTCCCTTCCGGCACTGAAACCGATGGCCCCATTATCTTCCAGCCAAAGAAAAGAATTACTATTAACAGTACCGCAATGATTGCAGCCAGTATTTTTTTACGCTTCATGATGATTGTGCAAAGATATGTGGCGCAAAATACAAATTATACTGTTTGGAATGATGAATTAGGTATTAAGAATTGAGAATTAAGAATTTAAAATTAAAAATGGCTCTGATTCCGGAGCATGCTTCCTGCCCTGAACTTTTTCAAACTTTGAACCCTTGACATTGAACTTTCAACTCTCCACAATCAACCCGTTTTAAGATTTTTTTAACATTTACCGCAAAATCATGCCTCCAGGTAAGTGCGTTACCGGTTATCTTTTTTTTAAACCAGTCATAAGAAAAAAGCCAGGTGAAAAACCAATTTTGTACTGTTTCCGTAGGTTAAAGCCAGGGTGCAAAAGCAGTATCGGCATGGCTATTACCACTTTAGGGTATTGCACATAAAAAAAAGCCATTATACTTTTGCGCAATAATTAAACCTTTTTATTTTAAAACATTTTTTATGGCAACATCAAAAACAAAGACCGCACCATCAAAAGCAGTGCGTGCAAAACAACAACCGGTAAACAGTTTACCACAAAATGGAGCAGCAATGGCAGCAGG
This sequence comes from Chitinophagales bacterium, assembly GCA_031376295.1. Classification (GTDB taxonomy): domain Bacteria; phylum Bacteroidota; class Bacteroidia; order Chitinophagales; family Chitinophagaceae; genus Ferruginibacter. The sequence goes on along the minus strand of JANMDL010000599.1, from coordinate 11,379 downwards.
TGCAATGAGTACACTGCAAAAGGCTGGCAGGGCATTAAGGGTGGCCTCTGCAGCACCTGCAGTAGCAAACCCCGACCTGGTATCTGAGTTGAACAACATCGACTTCAGAAAAATGATTGGGGGTCCGCTGCAGGCAGTAGTAGATGCGCAGGTAGCCTCTTCACTGGCAACTGTAAACTTCATCAACAGTGTTGGTTTTACTACAGATCCCAACACTGGTAAAAAAGAACTGGTGATGGTGGATTTCTCTCACAGCCGCAAGGATGTGAAAGCTGACGGTACAGCAGATGACAAAACGATCAACGTAAAAGTACCCTTACTGGCCATGCTGCCCATCCCAAGCCTGCGCATTGAGCATGCTACAATTGATTTTAATGTAAAGTTAAACTCAGTGGCATCTTCAAGCGTATCAACTGAACTGGGTGTTAAAGCCGAAGTGGGTGGTGGATTTGGCCCCATCAGCTTTAAAGTGTCTGCTTCTTTTCAGCGCAAAACAAGCAGCAATGTAGAAGTTAAAAAGGAGTATGCACTCAACATCAATGTAAAAGTGGTGCAGGATGAAATTCCTGCTGGCCTGGAAAAAATCCTTGCCCTGCTTTCTTCATAAGCAGCATCGGTGTAAACACTTTTCACAGGGCATAGTTACTGTGCCCTGTGTTTTTCTTTTTATTAATTTTGATTCAAAAATATATGGCACAGATAACCTTATCCGATTATGTTGGATTTATTTTCAGCGAAATTGTAAGAGCACGGGTGATTGCAGATGCTGAATCCAAAAGAATTGCATTGATCTACAAAGATGATGAGATTCTGAAAAGTTTTTCGGTACCCCGCTTTAAGATACCCGAAATGGATATTACCATTCCGGTACTGCTCTCGGGGGCAAAATACAAAACCATACTTTTTTTTAACGCTGAACAGGTGCGGTTTACCGACTTTGTAAAAACAAAACTGAATAATGCCAAACAGACCATCCTCATATCCCGGTCAAACCTGGCAAAGGATTTTACCAAATTCGATTCAGGTATATTAAGTGCTCCCATACTGGTTGCCGATACAAGATTTCTCGATACAAAATTACTGGTATCATCCGGAGTGCTTACCCGGGGTGCGGTTGCCAAAAAGCGTGCTGCGGGTAAAACTGCAGCGGCTGCGGGGGCAACTACTATTGATTCAGTGATTGCTGAGTTTTATGAGCTGCTGGTGAAAAATCCAGACCCATCCGCTCCGGAAAATATTGTGAGTGTTAAATGGAGCCAGTTATTTAATATGATGATTACACAGAACAACCTGATGGCCGATTATACCCGGCTTTATCCCAATGGCGAACTGTTTGTGCAAACCTCTAAGGAAGTACTTGATTTTGTAAAGCAGAATACGGTTGTTTCCAAAACACAAATTGAAAACATCCTCATCAATCCTGAAACGCAAACGGTTAAGGAAGGCAGTACCGATGCTTCTGTCTTTACCCTGAAGGCAAGGATTGTGGAAGATGGGGTTTTTATCAAAGAAATTACAGACGACAAGGGAAATGTAACAGAACGTATTGTTGAATTTGACTAATTATGAATTATGACAAGGTTTTATCTGAATGAAAAGATGCGGCTTGATAAAGCACTGCAACTGCTTACAGCAGCATTGGAAAAATACAATGCCAGGGCAGCAGATGCCGATGATGCGCTAAAAACAGCTCTGGATGAGGCAACGGCCATCTATAAGGAATTGGGTAAAAGTAACCAGGAAAGCCTTTTCCAGTTGCTGAAGACTGAATGGATTACGGCGCAGCGGGGAATCAACCCTGTTACATTAGAAAAGGTGAGTATCCGCCGCAACGAAATGATTAATACCATAAAGTTTAAAATTATGCAAAAGGGCCAGCAGCAATTGGGTGTGGATATTGACGAAGTGGATGCGTCGCTGAAGGAGGCCACCACATTGGTCAGCCAGATTATTATTGCTGCCTTACAGGCCAAACTGATTGGCACAAAAGATATTGAAACGATAAAGTCTGAAGATGAGATTGAGGGGCTTTGGAAAACTATCGGTACCGATGATAATATTGCCATTGGCCAGAAAAGGGTGCAACTGCTCATCAGCAGGTTTGATGCACTGCTGTTATTCGGCGACTTGCTGCAACAGATCAAATAAAGATGAAAACAAAGTTGTAAGCCAGAGATCAGTGTTATATTGACTTACTAACGGCAAATAAGGTTGAATTATTTTTTTTATAACCAAAAAAAAACATAAAATTTGTGTTCACAAAATTACTTTGCGTATGGTTAAATAAACATAAAGACATAAAACCGCATTTTAAAAATAGTGTGGCCTTTAAGTAGGTCAACTCGAAATTCAGCTAAATTTTAGATAGAGACCCAAAAGAAGTGAATGCCCCCCGCATGGGGTGGGTTCCTTCGTATTGGATAATTCTCTATAGGTGTTTAGCTGCACCCGGGGTTGGTTATTACAAGCGCATGGTTCACACCCTATTTTTTTTACACCTTAATCTTTTTAAAAACACGGCCTGCCTGAACCGGGGCTGAAAAACAAAAATTAAACAATGAAGAAACTTATAACCAGTACCAAAACAGCGTTGCACACCGCCAGCAATCAGTACTTTTTACCTTGTATAAAAAAACACCTTATGTTACATAGTATAAAATGTCCATTTTTTTTTATCATTTTATTGGTTGTGCTTTTTTCTGGCTGCAAAAAACATGCAACGGAAAATGAAATACAACAGGACGTTGCGGTGGATTTTTTTAGTGTGCCGGAGAATGTTAATCCAATAATAAAACGGGTTGCCAATGCGCTAAGCAAGCAAAATGACGAATACCATTTTGTAAATAATTTGGCCAAAAATGAGGGTATGGCTTTTTGGAGTAATTCGTTTATTTTGCAAGGCAACAGATTTTTACAAAGGAATGCAAATACAGCTACTGGTAATGATACTACTGTGCTCATACCACTTGTACTCAACAATACCCAATACGTAAGCGGTTATCTTGAATGCAAGGTAACTGATAGTGTACAAATAGCATTAGTAAAAGGAAGGGAGTACAACAGCTATGGGTATAATACTGCTGATACAGTATTAAATGCACAAACCATTGCCAAAGTATGTATGGCATTTGAATATGAAATGTGGGGGCATGATAAGTTTGTAGTAACTAATTCATCACTTGCAAAAAGTTTTTTTCAACTTTCGGCAAGCCCCTTGCACCAGGTAGTTCATGTTGCCCCTGCTCCCGTACCTGCCAGTGCATCCGCAGTATCTTATGGAGGTTATGTTTATACAATGGAAGAGTTTCAGCAAGACCTGCAAGACAATTATACAGCATGGTGGTATGCACAAGGTTACAACAATGTAAATGGAGGCGGCGGTGGTAATATCTATCCACCCAGCGGTGTTGGCGGAAATCCTGCCGGTACTTCTGGTACTGGCGGATGGTATAGTTACCCTTATAGTGGCCATACTCATTGGATTGCCAATTTCCAGAGTACAACTGAAGATATGCAAAAGATAAATAATTTCCGCCTGAATAATATTGATAAATCAGGATTAGATAGTTGCAGAAAACTAATATTAGAAAAACTATTGACAATTAATGGGATTAACCCATTTGGTAAAATATTAGCAAAAATTGACAGAGGGGTAAATGAACCTTTAAATATTGAAAAATTTAAAGTTACTTATCAAATGAAGCCATTGGGTGCAGGTGTAGTTGCGAACACTGGTTCATATGCGTATAATAATGCTACACAAATATTTTCTGCAATTATTACACTTGACTCTGCCAAGGCTGTTAATGGAACAGATTTATTTGTAGCAGGGTCATTACTTCATGAAACCATGCATGCTTATTTTGCATCGCTCATGTACCGTGTAAAAAACAATGTTACACTTGCAAGTTTGCAAGCAATGAGTTATGACAGTCTTTTCAATGAATATGTTGATACTTTAGTAGCTAGAGGCCCGGCATTGATAAATAATGTTTTGCAAAGCCCACAATTTCATCACAATTTCTGGACTAGTAAAATATTAGCTAAATTCGCAGAAGCACTGCAAATGTTTGATGATAATACAATGCCTGATTTGCGCTATTATTGGTATATTTCATGGAAAGGCTTGTTTAAAACAAGTACTTGGGAGCAGCATTGGAATAATTATCCAAATCTGCCTGTAACAGGTTTATATACAACAGAAGATAGTACAAGAGGATTATTATACGCTTTAACACCAATACGAATAGATTCGATTAACAAAATAATACGTAATGAAATGTTAGCTAATGCTGCTTCGAAAGGAAAGAAACCAGTTGCAGGAGGGTGCTATTAATAATTAAAATAAATAAGTAATGAAAGGATGTTATTATATATGGCTTTTAGTGATGGCAGTACCATTTAAAACCGAGGCTCAAAAAACTGACCCTGCTCAATTTGTCAACTGGTTTATCGCATCCAAAAAACCTGATTCAATTGGCATTGTAGAGGCAATAGAATTATCTAAAATCAGTATAAATGACTTCATACGCTTCTATGGGGTAACTGCGGCAGACACCAATACGATAAAAAAACAGTTGGCGAAACCTTCTGTCGATTTCAAATCCAATCAAATTAAAGGTGTAACAATCCTTAAGCATTCGGATTTAGAAAAGCGACAAGCGGCGTATGAAAAACAATTTCCAAATGCGCAGATGGGATTTTTTAAAATATCACCACCTGTGTTTTTGCCTGGCGGCAGGATATGGATTTTACTGGAAATCTATTGCGGCGATTTGTGTGGGAATAAAGTATCCTACATTTATAAGAAGACTCGCAACACTTACATATTGGTAAGGTCTGAATTGATTTGGATTAGTTGACTGTTTACTAAAAGTGCTAAAGTTACCAGAACATACCCCTGCTACAAAGCGGGGGTATGTTTTACCGGCTATTCCTTAAATTTTCTGCATTTCTGATATTTCTGATTAAATCGTTATGATAAGAGCTGAGTTTAAGGTCAAGCTGGTTGAATTTAGGCCAAACGCACTGCGTATGGTGCAAAACTGGCTGGAATAACACTATCTGCGCTGCGTTTAGGGCAAAAATGTAAGGATTGACGCTATACGCACTGCGTTTAAGCTCAAGTTTATCACAATACCCTGTACTTTATATCCACCCGTGCATCGCTCCAGATATTATCAGGGCTTATATAGCTGTCATTCAGTTGCATCAGTACCCCGGCTTTGGCGTACACATCCCTTACCAGTTCGGAGCAGATATAGCTGCGGTTTCTTTCCCGTTTACCTTTTTTGAACAGGATGCGCAGCATGATCCTGAATATCTCCCAATTGTCGTAGGGCCGGGTAAGTTCATCCAGCCCAAAACATATACCCTTATTAAGTTTCTCTTTCTCAACCGGTACATTTATTTTGCTGATGAAAATTTTGCCTTTGTAAGGCCTTTTTTTGCCTTTGTAATCTCTTAAATATTTCGACAGTGGTATCAGCCTGATGCCTACAAATGGCTCAGCTTCCAGCATCAGCACACGGCCCAGCTCTTCATCTTTGTACACTACCGCCACATGGCTCCAGGTACTTTTGGTGAGCCGTTGTATTATCTTTGAAAAAAAGTAACCGCCGCTGCAGAATACAACATCACCGGTTTTTAAAAAATCCCTGATTTTGTCATATTGTATTACAGGAATTGCTGCCAGTTGCTTCGGGGTAAGAGGAGCTGCCATATTGTAAATTGGTTTAATTGACCTGCCTGCTTTTAAACTGGTATGCAAATACCCGTTACCTTTAATTACTTTGAGTAAAACAGACAGATTTGATGCAAAATAAACATTTGGTGGTAATTGGAGGTGGTGCTGCAGGTTTTTTTTGTGCGGTTAATGCAGCAAGGATGCACCCCGGGCTGAAAGTAACCCTGTTGGAAAAAACGGGCAAGCTGCTGTCGAAGGTAAGGGTGAGTGGTGGCGGCCGCTGTAATGTAACCCATGCCTGTTTCAGCATTGCCGACATGGTGAAGCATTACCCGAGGGGAGAAAAATTTCTTAAAAAGGCATTTCATCATTTTTTTACTACTGATACCATCAAATGGTTTGATGATCGGGGTGTTACCCTTAAAACCGAAGCTGACGGGCGTATGTTTCCTGTTACGGATTCTTCCGAAACCATCATTAATTGTCTGCTGAAGGAAGCCAGCCGCTACGGGGTGGATATACGGATGAATGCTGCCGTGGAAAAAATACAAAAGGAAGGAGAAGGATGGCTGATAAGCCTTGTCAGTGGGCAAACTACTAAAGCTGATTTTATCTGCCTGGCAACGGGTGGTTACCCTAAAACTGCAATGTTTAACTGGTTGCTGCAAACGGGGCACAGCATTGAGCCGCCACTGCCTTCGTTGTTTACATTTAATATGCCCGGCAATCCCATTACTGCACTGATGGGCATCAGCGTGGAAAAGGCTGTTGTAAAAATTACCGGTACTAAAATGAGCCAGTCCGGGCCATTGCTCATTACGCATTGGGGCATGAGCGGGCCTGCAGTATTAAAACTTTCTGCCTGGGGTGCTGCGGCTTTGGCCGCTTGTGAATACAAATTCGGCATATTGGTAAACTGGCTGCCGGAATTTAACGACAATACCCTGCGCTCACACATACAGCAGTTGCGATTTAACCTGGCAACGCAAAAAATGGCGAACCGCAACCCTTTTGGCCTTCCGGCACGCCTTTGGCAATACCTGCTGCAGCAAAGTGGCGTAAACGACAACCTGCGCTGGGCCGACCTGCCTGCTAAAGAGCAAAACCTGCTCATAAAAAACCTTTGCTCACAGGAGTTTACAGTGAATGGCAAAACCACTTTTAAAGAAGAATTTGTTACCTGTGGTGGTATAAAACTGGAGGAGATTGATGCGGCTACCATGCAGAGTAAGTTGCTGCCGGGACTGTTTTTTGCTGGGGAACTGATAAATGTAGATGGTGTTACAGGGGGCTTTAATTTTCAAAATGCCTGGACAACGGGGTGGATTGCTGCGGGTTTGGGGATACGGAATGAAGAATTAAGAATGAAGAATTAAGAATGAAAAATCGGGCAACCTTTGTAACGAACTGCGCCCATCGCCTATCGCCCATCGCCTAACGAATTCTAAACTCCTGTTAAAACTTTTAATAATCAGTCCTTTACATTTCGCTGCCAGCAGGTTTTCAGTTATTTTTGCGGCTTGTGAATGAGAATGAAAAAAATTGACCGTTACATATTATCTAAGTATCTCACCACTTTTTTCTTCTGCCTGCTGCTGCTTACCGTAATTGTGGTGGTAGTGGATATCAGTGAAAAAACGGACGATTTTGTTAAATCAAAACTCGGCCCCTGGCGCATTATTACCGATTATTATTTTGGATTTATTCCAAGAATTACAGCCTTACTCTTCCCTTTATTTGTATTTATCTCGGTTATTTTTTTCACTTCCAAAATGGCCGGCCGGTCAGAAGTGATTGCTATATTAAGCAGTGGGGTAAGTTTTATGAGGTACCTGCTGCCATTCTTTGCCGGAGGTTTGCTGCTGGCCTCTCTTTTATGGGGTGCTTACCGCTATGTAGTGCCCAAAGCCAACAGGATATGGGGCAATTTTGAAGCCAAATACATTGATGTGAACTTTGCCGGTTCAGGTGGCAAAACGTATTTACAGAATTACTATTTCAGGATTGATTCCTTTACTTATGCAGGGATACGGTTTTATGATACGGCCTCAAAAAACGGCAATAATTTTTTTATACAGAAGTTTGAAGGCAATAAACTGAGTTATAACCTGCGGTCTGATGGTATTCAATGGGATACGGCCAGTCGAAAATGGCTGCTTACCAATGTAACCGAGCGGTGGATAAAGGGTGTGTCGGAAGATGTGAAGAAAAGCCCCACTATGAAAACAACGTATAATTTTAAGCCCAGGGATTTGCGCAGGGATGATTATTTAAAGGACCAGTTGCCCACGCCTGAACTGAATGAATTTATAGAGCAGGAGCGGATACGTGGTTCTGAAATGCTGAATACGCTGCTGGTGGAGCGGTATAACCGGGATGCGATACCGGCTTCGGTAGTTATTCTCTCACTTATTGGTGCGGTGATGGCTTCCCGTAAAGTGCGTGGCGGTAGTGGTATGCACCTGGCTATCGGGGTGGTTATCAGTGTGCTGTACATACTTTTCAGCCGGTTTTCGCTGGTATTTGCTACAAAAGGTAATTTTACACCATTGCTGGCTGCCTGGCTACCCAATATTATTTTTGGCCTGTTGGCTATATACCTTTACAAACGGGCGCCTAAATAGTTTTTTACAACTTTCTTTTAAAAGTTTTGTTTAACAAGGCAGCGCAACGTAATTTTAAGGCTGATAATGATTGTGCTAAAGGCATTGCAGATTGCGGTTTTTTGCTTCCTGTAGTTACGCTGATGAAGTGATTGAAAAAACTCATTTCCGCCGTAAAAAAATAACAAAGCAAGCTTGCAACAGTGATGCCAAAAAACTAAGGCTGGCTTTAAACTGTATTGTCAGTAAATAAACGTATTTTATGGGTATTATTAAAGAAAGGTTTAAGGCAAAAGCAGATGCTACGGGTGCCGGTATAAAAGAAATGCTGAAAGAGCATGGTAATAAAAAGATAGGGGAGGTAACCCTTTCTCAGATTTACCAGGGCATGCGTGGCATAACCGGGCTCGTTACCGAAACTTCGCTGCTGGATGCGCAGGAAGGCATCCGTTTCCGGGGGTATACCATTCCTGAATTACAGGAAAAACTCCCCAAGGTAAAAGGTGGCTCTGAGCCCTTGCCCGAAGGTTTGTTTTACCTGATGCTGGTGGGCGACCTGCCTGCTGAAGAAGATGTGCAGCATTTAACCAGTGTGTGGCAGCGCAGAAGCCATGTACCCAACCATGTTTTTGCCACTATTGAGGCACTGCCGGTGAGTACACACCCCATGACGCAGTTTGTGGTAGCCATTATGGCACTGCAAACTGAAAGTACCTTTGCCAGGCGCTATTCTGCGGGCATGAACAAAAAAGAATATTGGGATGCAGTGTTTGATGATGCCATGGACCTGATTGCCAGGCTGCCCCGTGTGGCTGCTTACATCTACCGGCGTAAATACAAAAACGGAGAACATATTCAACCCAACGGCTTGCTGGATTGGGCTGGTAATTTTGCCCATATGATGGGGTATGAGGATGATACTTTTAAAGAGTTGATGCGCCTGTACATGACGATACATGCCGATCATGAGGGAGGCAATGTATCCGCACATTCCACGCACCTGGTGGGCTCTGCCCTCAGCGACCCTTACCTGAGCTTTGCTGCTGGTATGAATGGTCTTGCGGGTCCTTTACATGGCCTGGCCAACCAGGAAGTAATCAAGTGGATATATGAGATGAGGGAAGAGCTGCAAACTGAATCACCATCAAAAGAACAGATTGAGGAATATGTGAAGAAAACGCTCAGCGAAGGCAAAGTAGTACCGGGTTACGGGCATGCTGTACTCCGCAAAACTGACCCTCGTTTTACTGCCCAGATGGAGTTTGGTAAAAAACACATGCCAGATGACCCATTGGTGCAAACAGTATGGAATATATATGATGCTGTGCCGCCAATACTGCAATCCCTGGGTAAGATAAAAAACCCATGGCCCAATGTGGATGCCCATAGCGGTGCCCTGCTGGTGCATTACGGCATGGTGGAGTATGAGTTTTATACTGTACTGTTTGGTGTATCCCGTTCGCTGGGTGTGCTGGCAAGCCTGATATGGGACAGGGCCCTGGCGTTTCCGCTGGAAAGACCAAAATCTGTAACAACCGACCTGGTAAAGCTTTGGCTGGAAGGAAAGGATGAAATATGGGAAGGGTAGGTTAGTGGACAGTTGAGAGTTGACAGTTTACAATTGATGGTAAACATTTAACTTTGAACCTTAAACTTTGAACATCCAGCCTCGAACTTTCAGCTTTACAACTCCGAAGCAAATCATCCTATTGCCCGTTTTTTCCTTATTTTGTGCCGGTAAACTACATTCAAATGAAGAAAATTATTGTATCGTCGTCCTTACTCGTATTAGCTGTAGTAGCTATGGCACAGCCCGGCAAAAAGCCTGTTGCTGCTGCATCCAAAAGCAACCCGCATCTAAAAGTGTTTTACCAGGCAGTGCAAACCGGTGATGTAAACAGTGCTGTTCTTGCATTAAATTATTTTGTGTCTGAGCAGGCAAATACGCCCTATACAGATACCCTTGCCATGTTGTATATGCAGCAGGGCGCTTACGGGCAATGTTATTACTGGGCCGAAAAGCGGCTGGCACTCAGTCCGGAGGATGCTACACTGATGGAAATGAAGGCAGTTTGCCTCGAAAAAATGCAGCAGCCAACTGAAGCCATCACATTGTTTGAAAAACTGTTCAAAAAAACGCAAAGCCCTTTTCATGCCTATAAGCTGATGGAACTGCAGTACAGTATCAAGCGGCTGATAGAATGTGTATCAACAGCACAAGCGGCAGAGCGCCTGCAATACAAGCCTGAGTTTGTAATGCCTTATGTGGTGGGTGAGCAGCGTGGGCGTACTTACCTGCAGGCAGGGGTGTACAATGTGCATGCGCTGGCACTGTACGATCTTGACAGGAAGGCAGAGGCAAAGCAGTATTTTGAAAAGGCACTGGCGCTGGACAGCAGCTTTTTACTGGCAAAGCAAAACCTTGAAGCCATGAGGGCCATTGAAGCAAGCCCGGATAAACAGGGGGCAAAACAGGCAGCAGGGGCGGGGGCGCCACCGGCCAATAAACAATAATAAAAAGATAATTAATTATCAAGCCGTCCGTAATGGGCGGCTTTTTTTGTGGAAAGAATTGGGGGAATATCGATTTTTTGGGTGGAGGATTTGAGAGATTGTCAGGCCTTTCAAATAAGAATTAAAATAGCTGTATTTCGGCTACAAATGAGTGTGAAAAAAGCATATCAGGAAAGGTGTTTTTGGCATTTTTTCCAATAGGCAGAAAAAGAGTTAAAATAGCCGCTTACATCGGGAAACATATAATCATAGTTTTCCCCTTTGCCAATATAATGGCTGAATGCGGGGTGTGCTTTAAAAACCATATCCTGCGCATCAGGCAAATGCTGTAAATCAGTGAATTCGCCCGTAAACACTTGTATTCCCTTGATATTAGCGGAAAGGGCTATCATAAAATTCATCACATTGGTACTCACCGGGTATTTTGCAAAGTGCGATGGTTCAAGCAATAAAATCCTGTTTGCTGCAATATCCTTGTGCCATAATGGGTCAAGATTATACGTATTGTAAACAAGTGTTGGAACGGCTGTATCAATATATGGAGTACCAGTTTGTGGCAGTGCTGTAACCGCTGAA
>JANMDL010000588.1:0-1661 GCA_031376295.1 Chitinophagales bacterium | reverse complement strand
TAAAATTTTACCTTGGAAATACTTTAATTGATGTATTATCAATTTAAAAGCACGCCTTTTTTCTTCGTGATTCAATCTTGAATACAAATATTGATTAATGCTATTTCTAACAATTGAGTTTAAATTTGTGTAAAAGTAGTCTGATATTTTTTTAGAAAAGTAAATCCTTACTTCACCAGGGTTAATATTTCCTTCATTATCGACGTATGGATTATCATACTCAATTGATTCTCTTTCTTCATTATAACAAGCTAAATATGGATCATCATATTTTGGAATGAAGTCCTGTTTTAATTTATTCCAGCCATTTCTATCAATAAATTCTGTTAAAAACTCTAAGGGATATTGGTTATTTTCCATGTTGGATTAATATTGAATAGCATTTTAAAATTGAAAATTCGTCATTCTATGAAAATTTTCTTTAATAAGTTCATCATTTGGAGCTAATTCAAATGCCTTACGAATGTATTTATCAGCATCCCATAATTCTCCAATTTCTTCATATTGTATAGCTATGCTATTTAAAGCGGAGATACTATCGGGTTCAATACTTAAAAAAATAAGATAATATTCAATAGATTTTTTATGATTATTTAAACTCGAATAGCAATCTCCAATATATTCATAAAAATGTTTGTATTTTTCATTTAACTCAATTGCTATTAAGTAATCGTGAATTGCTCCACTATAATCTTCGAGTTTCATTTTACTTTCTCCTCTACCACGATAAGCCTCTGAAAATTTAGGGTCAATTTCAATCGCTTTTGTAAAATCGTCAATTGCTCCCAGATAATCCTTGAGTTCTATTTTACTAAACCCTCTCATAACATAAGCCTTTGAAGACTTACGGTCAATTTCAATGGCTTTTGTTAAATCGTCAATTGCCTCCTTATAATCTTCGAGTTTTACTTTACTAAATCCTCTCTTAATATAAGCCATTGCATATTTAGGGTCAATTTCAGTAACTATTGTAAAATCGTCAATTGCTCCCAGATAATCCTTGAGTTCGATTTTACTTAATCCTCTGTTATAGTAAGCCTGTGAAAATTTAGGGTCAATTTCAATAACTTTTATAAAATCGTCAATTGCTCCTAAATAATCTTTGAGGACGATTTTAATAAACCCTCTCTTATAGTAAGCCAGTGCATATTTAGGGTCAATTTCAATCGCTTTTGTAAAATCGTCAATTGCTCCTAAATAATCTTTTAATATCCCCTTGCTGCTTCCTCTCACAGATAAGATATTGAAATTTCTCCACATTTCAGACTTAATTTCAATTGCTCTTGAAGAATCGTCTATTGCACCTAAATAATCATTGATAAATAGCTTTGCTTTCGCTCTTTCAACATAAGCCTTTTTAAAATTAGGATTGATATCAATTGACTTTGAAAAATCTTTAATTGAACCTACAAAATCCTCTAACTTATATTTTGCTTCTGCTCTCTTGCAATAAGCTGGTGCATAACTTGGCTCTATCTCAATAAAACAATTAAAATTTTCAATTGCGTCTATAAAATTATTATTAATGAAATTTGTGTTTCCCTTTGAAAGAAGGCTATGTTTATCAACTAATTCAACTTTTTGCCCAATATCAATGGCGTTCAAATTATTAAGGTTTCCCTGTAATTGGCTTAACAATAGCGGTATTTTTACTTCGGGTA
>JANMDL010000576.1:0-1815 GCA_031376295.1 Chitinophagales bacterium | reverse complement strand
CTAATATGAAAAATTATGCAGCTGCTGACTATGCAACCCTGTTGAAATACTGAGCGGCACTGAAATTGTAAGCAGAAACCCTTTGCCCTTTACAGAATTTATACTGCAGGTTCCATTGTACACTGCTACCCTGTTGCGGATGCTTTTAAAACCGATACCTTCTGAAAAGGAAGCTGAAAGATTTGCACCCTGCCCATTATCGGCTATTGTAAGGATGAATGTATCATTTTGCTGAGAGAGCTTGATATTGGCCGCTGTTGCTTTTGAATGCAACCGTATATTTTCAAGCTGCTCCTGCACAATGCGGAAAATCATTAATTTCATTTCCTTACCCAGCAGTGTTTCATCAAAACCGGCATGGTTTACTGTTACATCAATATTATAATTATTCTGTATGTTTTCAGCTTCCTCATCAAGCAGGTGAGTAAGGGTGTAAAAGTCCAGGGGAAGTGGCACAAGATCATGGTGCAGCTTCCGTATTTCCTGAATCACAGCATTCAGGTATCCCGAGCTTTCTTTGAGCAGGTTTTCCCTTTCGGCTTTATTTTCTAAGGCGTGGTCAATAAAAAGCTTTATTGTAGCCAGCATCTGGTTAATATTTTCGTGCAGTTGATCGCCCAGTACCTGCTTTTCCTGCTCCTGCACATGCATCAGTCCCTGTGCAGCCTGCTGGTGCTTAATTATTTGCTTATTGGTTAATGCCTGCTGCAATATGCGTTCGCTGGTAATGTCCTGCATGGCGCCAATCAGCCTTACCGGTTTGCCATTTTCATCCCTTATAATGGTACTGCGGTCGAATATTATCTTGTAGCTGCCGTTTTTGCACCTGAAACGGTATTCATCTTTCCATACGGCCCTGCCACCATCCATTGCTGCGTTAATACCCGTCACTACACGGTCACGGTCATCAGGGTGCAGGTTACTGTTCCACCAATGGTTATTGTCCTGCAATTCATCATCATACCCAAACATTTCTTTCAGTGTATCGTTGGTGTAAGTTTCACCTGTTATAAGATTCATATCCCAAACGGCATCCTGTGTAGCCTGCATCAGCACATCATACCGTGCCAGCGCATCATTAAGTTGCTGCTCTCTTTGACTTCTCTCTGTAATATCCAGCATGGTTCCTACAAGCCGTATGGCTTTACCATTGTCATCCCGTATTATGGTGCTTCTGTCGGCAATCAGCTTGTAGTTCCCGTCTTTACATTTAAATTTATACACATCTGTCCATTCATTCGCATCCGATTCAAGCGCTGTATTAATCCCATTTTCCACCCGTTCCCTGTCTGCCGGGTTGAGGTTGGTTGACCACCACCAGTCGTTATTTTTAACCTCCTGTTCTGAATAGCCAAAAATAGCCAGCAAGGCATCATTGGTATAGGTTACGCCAGTTAAAAGGTTGGTATCCCAAATAGCTTCAGGAATAGCTTTTGCCAGTATACTTTGCGTAATTGCCAGATTATTTGAATTTCCATTCATGCTGCTGCTAAATGAAGTTGATTAAGTTGTACGTATTCGGTTTAAATTGGATTTTCTGATGATTTACTTAACAGAAAACTGCGTATTTATTGTAATGACGGGGTAAACAATTGAACAGTTGTATGTAAGGGTATCGAAAATCTAAAACAGTTGCTTTTACTCAACACATGATAAAAATCATTTATTTACTACTCTAAAGCAAAAATCATGCCTGCAAATTAACATCGGCAAAAACAAGCTTAAAGGAGAATTTATACCGATTCTTTTACGGGAATGCTTTACTAGATAATGCTATGCCTGAGGAGCATATAACTATGAAGCTGTTTGCGTTAG
>JANMDL010000529.1:0-2998 GCA_031376295.1 Chitinophagales bacterium | reverse complement strand
ACCATTGATGGTATTGCTGCCATTACTGAGGAAAGTCCATGAACCCGGAGCTGCATTGTTAGCCCTGTATTGCCAGTGATACCAGGTAGTGGACACACAAAATATTACTTTTACCTTTATTACAGCCTGCTGGCCTGCATTAAGGCAGGGCGGCGTGTAATAGGTTACCCTATGCGCCATGGCTGCATTGCCGCAAAGGAAAAATAAGAGAAAGAAAATTGCTGAAGAGCGTAAAGAGGATTGTACTCTTTGCTGAGTAGATTTTTGTTTCATTTTTTTTAGTTTAAGATTTAATACTATTGATAAGGATTTTTTCCTTTTCAACTTTGTTGCATAGCATATTGGGTAATTACTACAGCTTTTTGGAGAATATTGAACAAATGATATTACTGCTGATAACAGCATAGAAGATACCAGACCAATAGTTGGTTATTCAGGATTGTGATAAGGTTGCAGCCCGTGTACAAATACTGTTAAAATGTTTTACTACAAATGCATCTTTTCTTGCACTTGATTTTCAGAGGTATTAGTTTGTTATTCAGGTTGATGATATAAATGTAGAAACAAATATTTTATAATCATAACTTTTATGAAGATTGTTTTAAAAACAGGTATTTGTACGGGGTGCATCAGCAGGTCTTTTAGCGGGTATGATTTGATGGAAGAATAGGAGGGAAAACTTTGTTAGCGGTTACATTTTTCTGCTTTTTCAGCATGATTGGTTATTGCAACAGGATTGTATTAAGAATACATTTTTTATCAAAATGCCTCAGGCTATTATCAATCTGAATTATTTATAAAAGGATACTGCTATAGTGGTTGGTTATTCATCCATCAGGTCCTGCAATGTTTTTTTCTCCAGTACTTTTAGAGTGGCATCTCTTGTGAGGATCATTATTTTGTTGAGTCCGCAGCTTTTTTCATTACAGTCTTTGCAACGCTCGTAAAAATGCAGGCTTACGCAGGGCAGCATGGCAATAGGGCCATCTACAATGCGGATGGCTGTTGCTATGGGTATTGTTTTTGGCGCAGCCGTAAGAAAGTAACCACCACCCTTTCCCTTTTTACTTTCTAATATTCCCTGCTTTTTCAGTTGCAGTAAAATATTTTCTAAAAATTTGAGCGGAATTTTTTTCTTTTTGCTGATTTCAGCTATCAATACCGGCCCCTGTCCGAATTTACCAGCAAGGTAACCAAGGGCTTTTAGTGCGTACTGCGTTTTTTTTGATAACATGGTAAGTAAATTATGTTGTTATACTTTGAGGTCATTACTTCTTACTGAGTTGCTGCAGCAGTGCCTTCATGTCTTTAGGCATTGGCGCTGTAAGGCTGATGGGCTCACCACCAGGCATCACAAAATTAAGCATATAGGCATGCAATGCCAGCCTGTTGAGTATGGGCCTTTCTTCCTCTTCCTTTTTTGCCAGTTTGTATTTTTTTTTGATGGAAGATATCAGTACGGGTTTGCCATCGCCATACAATATATCGCAGGCAATGGGGTGCCCGGTATGCTTTGCATGCACCCGTATCTGGTGGGTACGCCCGGTATGTATGCGGAACTGCAGCAGTGAATAAGTGGGGTATCCTTCCAGCACTTCATAATCTGTTTTTGCTTCCTTGCCCTTACGGTGTACCACCATGCTGCCTTTGTGTACCGGGTGTTCGGCAATGGGGGCATCAATAGTGCCGGCTGTATTGGCGGGTTTGCCTTGCACAATGCCCCGGTAATATTTTTCTACTGTATGTGCTTCAAACAACTGGGAAAGATATTTGTGTGTGGCCTCATCTTTTGCAAACAGTATCAGGCCGCTGGTATCCCTGTCTAACCGGTGCACCGTAAATATTTTATCGTATCTGGATGAAAGCATTTGCTGCAGCGATGGCAAGGCCGCATCAAACCTGTCGGGTATACTTAATAACCCGGTTGGCTTATTAACGGCGATAAACTGATCGTTCTCAAAAATGATATCAAAATTACTCCTGCTCACTGCACTCATTTTTTTACTGACTTATCCATGTATTTCAACTGGCGTATTTCTTTTTCGCTGAGGTATCGCCAGCGGCCACGTTCCACATTCTTTTTGGTAAGCGATGCATACATCACCCTGTCCAGCCCCTTTACATCATACTTCAAATGCTCAAAAATGCGGCGTACAATCCTGTTGCGGCCGCTGTGTATTTCAATGCCGATGATGGCTTTGTCTTTTGTATCCACATAGCCCAATGCATCTACAGCTACGGGGCCGTCTTCCAGCACCAGGCCATTCATTATCTTTTCGTAATCTGCTTTTATCAATGGCCTGTCGAGCTTTACCTCGTATACTTTTTTAATATTGTAACTGGGGTGCGATAGTTTTTGTGTAAGCTCACCATCATTGGTAAGCAGCAATACACCCGATGTATTCCTGTCGAGCCGGCCAATGGGGTACACCCTTTCGGTAGTGGCTTTGCGTATAAGATCCAGCACCGTTTTTCTGCCCTGCGGATCCTCGGTAGTGGTGATATAATCTTTGGGTTTGTTGAGTAATATGTACACTAGATTTTTGGTGACAAAGAGTTTTTTGCCATTGAACTTTACTTCATCTTTACCAGTAATCTTGTGAGCAGGTTCTGTTACCACGGCACCGTTTACTTTTACTTTTCCTGCTTTTATGATTTCCACAGCTTCCCTTCTGCTGCTGATGCCGCAATGCGCCATGAATTTGTTCAGCGGCATGCTGTCATCAACCGGGGCTGCTTTTTTTATGGCCATGGGGCCTTTGGCTGCAGGCGGTGGGGCAGCTTTTTTAACCGGTACTGCATTTTTTAATGCCGGGCTACCATATCCTTTTTTATCTGCATAGGTTTTTTTAATGGGCTTGCCGGTCTTATCTGGTGCAGCTTCGGTTGCCTGCGCAGCGTTAATGGCTGCATAGGCCTGTCTTTTCTCATCTTTTATTTTGTCAAAATAGGCAGCCCTTTCTTTTTTGGCTTTCTTGCGCTCCTGCTTAAAGCCTTC
>JANMDL010000526.1:0-5227 GCA_031376295.1 Chitinophagales bacterium | reverse complement strand
AATCTCATGCTCAAGCAGATCAGCCCACCCCTGCTCCGGATCGTCTTCCGCAAATTCCACAGCCTCGGTGATGGCCTTATTGCCCCCGGCAATGATACCATTTACCAATCCGTAGGGTACCCCGTAGGTTGGCGGACACTCACTGGCATCCAGTATACCCAGCCTGCCACTTGTGCCTGCTCCGATATAGAAGAGCCTGCCTCCCTGCTGCATTTTTTCTGTTACGGCCTTTACCAGCAGTTCAATCTGCGGCAACACTTTTTCTATGGCATCGGATACAGTCCTGTCTTCCCTGTTAATGTTCACCAGCAACTGCTGCACGGTCATTTTATCCAGGTGACGGTACTTTGATTCACTTTCAGTAATTTTTTTAAAATCCATACTGCTGTTCCTGCTTATTTTTTTATTTTATCTTCTGCCCGGTGATACTTCACCAACCCGTCCATCGGATTTTTCAGCACAGTTCCCAATTGTAATTCATAGCTGGCACACATTTCCTTCAGCACATCTTTAAACCCATACGCCACACTGCCAACAAAATTAATCGGCATCGTCCAGCTTTCCCGGTATTTGTATACATGATTAAAAAAGAAATCATTCAAGCCGTCTTCTATTATATTCTCTACCATAAAATGACCCCGGTTTTCGGCCAGGAAACCGGTATAGGAAGCCAGATAGCGGTTGGCCAATGGCTTTTTATACACAGCATCCAGTACCTCATCAGGCGTTACATGATATTTTGCATCAAAACGATCCATCAAATCGGCATCAAAAGTTTTGTACATATAATATTGTATCACTTTTTTACCCAGGTAGGCTCCGCTACCCTCATCGCCCAGAATAAAACCCAGACCGGGACTATTTTTTACCACTTTTTTACCATCATAGTAACAGGAGTTGGAGCCGGTACCCAAAATACAAGCCACCCCCTTTTGGTTACCACAAAGCGCTTTTGCTGCACCCAGCAAATCATGATTTACATGTACAGTTGCCCCGGGAAACACTTTTTTCAAGGCTTGTTTAACGATTTTGACATTTTCAGTATTACTGCAGCCTGTTCCATAATAATGAATCTCATCAGGCACTGTCTTCTTCAACCCGGGTATAAGTTCCTTACGGAGAATATCTTCTATTTGTGCTGCGGAAAGAAAATATGGACTGATCCCCTGTGTAAAAACGGTTTTTTTTCCGTTGCCTTTCAACAGGCACCATTCTGCTTTGGTTGATCCGCTGTCGGCAATTAGCTTGATAGTTGACATAATCTTGTATAATAAATGAAGTTAGTCAAAAAACAGTTATCGCCAGTTAGTAGTAATTAATTTAATTTTGCGCCAATTTCAACGTATGGCAAATAAAAAAAACCAGGTTTGGTTACCCTTGTTGTTCAGCATTACAATGGTGGCTGGTATGTTTCTTGGCTATAAAATGCGGGACAATATGCCGGGCAGAGGCTTTTTTTACATGCAAAAAACGAGACCTGTGCAGGAAGTGATTGACCTGGTAAACAGTAAATATGTAGATGATGTGAAAGCCAATGAGCTTGCTGACACAGCTATACAGGCCATCCTCTCAAAGCTTGACCCTCACTCTGTTTTTATTGCTGCTGATGAAGTGGATATGGTAAACGAGGAAATGGCTGGTAAGTTTTTTGGTATTGGTATTGAATATGAAATGTATGACGACACTTTAACGGTGATGGCGGTGATTAAAGATGGCCCTGCTGCCAAGGCAGGTGTGCTGCCTGGTGATAAATTTATAAAGGCCGGCGACAGTCTATTGTCTGGTATAAAACTAAAAGCCCCGGCTATCAGGCGTTTTTTAAAAGGTGATAAAAACACTAAAGTGGTAATAACAGTACTGCGCAACGGTGCCCAGCAGCAATTTACCATTACAAGAGACATGATAGCAAGAAGCAGTGTGGATGCCAGTTATATGATTGATGGCAATATTGGCTATATCCGGCTGAACAAATTCAGTATGACCACTTACCGGGAGTTTATGCAGGCTTTGGATGAACTGCATAAAAATGGCCTGAAAAAATTGATTCTCGATTTGAGGGGCAACGGCGGCGGTGTACTTGACCAGGCAACGGCCATTGCTGATGAATTTCTGGAAGGTGATAAATTGATTACCTACACACAGGGAGTACACAATGCCAAAAAGGATTACCGCTGCCAGAAAGTAGGGGTATTTGAAAAAGAGCCGCTGGTTGTGCTGGCTGATGAAGGCACGGCAAGCGCCAGCGAAGTATTGCTGGGTGCCTTGCAGGACTGGGACAGGGCCACCATTATCGGGCGCCGCAGTTTTGGCAAAGGGTTGGTGCAGGAACAATATAACCTGAGCGACGGCAGTGCCCTGCGCCTAACCATTGCCCGCTACTATACGCCACTGGGCAGAAGTATACAAAGAAGTTATGCCAACGGACAAAAATCCTATTATGAAGAAGTGATGAAAAGGGCTCACAACAACAATGCCGAACCTGGCGACACTGCAGAGTATAATGCAAAAAGTACATTCACTACTCCCAAGGGCAAAAAATTGTATGGTGGCGGGGGGATTGCACCCGATGTATTTACAGCGCATGATACAGCACAATACCCCGGCGTTTCGGCCATGTTTAAGCTGAATACAAAAGGAACTGTCAATCTTTTTTCGGCAAGGTATTACCAGCAGCACAAAGCCAGGATTGATGCCTTTAAAACGCCTGCTGCATTTAAAAAGGAGTTTGTACTTACGGAAGCTGACTGGCAATTTTTCAGCACTGCAGCTGCCCGTGATTCAGTGCCAACAACAAATATGAGCATTGCTCAAAAAGACTACCTCAACCGCCAGGTACGCAGTGCCATTGCTTATCAATTGTGGCGCTCACAGGGTTATTTTGAAGTGATTAATGAAAATGATGCAGAAATGAAAAAAGCCATTTCGGTTTTACAATAAAACCGGTTCAGCTTCTTCTGGTACCGGTTCGGCGCTTTTTTTCTCTTATCCGGCTTTTTTAGCTTTTTTGGTGAAAGGCGTCGTTGTAAATTACGCATTATACATTAAAACAAAAAAAATGCGCTACAAACTACTTTCCACAGCAATCATTATGGCAGGCATCTTACTTTTTGCTTCATGCAGCAAAAGCGACCCCGTACCAGTTGACCCAAACATTACTTTTAAGGGTACCCTCAGCGGTGCCAATGAAGTGCCTGCAAACGCATCAACAGCCAGCGGTACAGTCACAGTAACTTTTAACAACGACACAAAAGTGCTTTCGCTTACGGCAACGTTTACAGGGCTTACACCTACGGCTGCACATATACACAATGCGGCGGCGGGTGTTAATGGTGGTGTCATTTTCGGACTGGGCAGTGCTCCTTTCAGCAGCCCTGTAAATTACACGTCTGTTGCCCTAACCCCTACGCAGGAAACTGAACTTAAAGCCAATAACTATTATGTTAACTTTCATTCGGCAACTAATCCAGGTGGAGAAATAAGGGCACAACTGATTAAACAGTAAAAGTTCATGTAAGCTGATTGGTACAATTGAAAAAGCCCCTTTACAGGGGTTTTTTCAATACTTTACATTACTGAAATATAGTATAGTCTCCAGCCAGCTTTTATGACACAGGTATAATAAAATAAAAAACCTGTCGCATATATCACTGTGACAGGTAACTGCTACCGGTTTTGTACTAAAAAAAACAGGCAATACAGCCTGCCTTGTTTAAATAATACACATCATTTTTTGCGGCCTGAGCCACCTTTTTTTATAACTTTTACACTTTTCATTTATAATTTTATTTGTTTCGTACCACAATTAAGAAGCCATCCCCCGGCAGTAATAAATCATGTTCTTCGGTAGTTATTATACCAGAATTTGGCATTTCTTTTATATCTTTTGTAAAAGTAGTATTATTTCCGAACTCAACCACATCCACAAGATAATTATTAACATTTTTTATTTTGAGGTTAAGCCCGGCTACCACGCTTCTTATGTCAAGTTTCCATATACCATTGTGTATCAGCGAGTTAATTGACACTATGTCTCTTTCCACCTCATAGCTGCCTGCCTCTGGCAGTACTGTACTGGCTTTGTACACTACTTTTCTGCTGCCGGTTTCTGTAATAGTATCCACTATTTCTACCTGCTTAAGATGGCTTTTGCCGTTAATTTTCAGTTTTTTAATTTCAAGCGAACTTTTATCCCTTCGGCTGTCTTCTTTTTCCTGGTAAATATAGGTGTCATACGATATGTTTTTCCTGGAGGTAACCATGGTAAACTTTTGTTTTTCTTTTATACAAAAATGATTTTTATCCACCTGGCTTATTTCAAAACTGATGGAATGGTTTTGTTTAAAAAAATACAACTTGTCTTTAGGAAATAATTTTTGCTCAAGCAGTTTTAATTTATCCTCAGGCAACCCCGGCAGTAAATTTCTAAACCCTTTTTCAATTGTTTGCGACAGTTCGCTCACCCGCTTTTGCATGGGCTGGGGCAAATCGGCAGTGGCTTGTGCACGCAAAAAATCAATAAAGTTGGTGTTGGATGACTTAGCCATAAATTTATCCTGGTACTCCCCGGCTTCACCCGCTGCGCCCAGGTTATCGGCCACAAAACAACTGCGGCTGCGGTTATATTTGCGTGACTGAAGCCTGAATGCGATTTCATTGTCTGTACCATGCCTGAAGTCAAGCACCGAATAACCTGCTATATATCTTTTATCTGTTTCACTCTCTTTGCTGAAAACAGCATTTGCCCGCAGGTGCAGCAGTTCATCATTTGGTCTTTTTTCAATGGCTGATTTTTCTGAATGATAGTGGCCGCACATCAGCAGGCTGAAGTCGTAATTGTTAAAAAGTGTTTCAATTTCATCCTGCTCATCATCAGAAAGGTCGCTGAGCGGGTGATGAAACAGGGCTATATTAAAATCTGTTTTCTTTTCCTGAAAAAAATTACCCGCTTCTATAATTTGGGCGGTACCCAGTATTACTTTCTCAGGTTTCAACTCATGGTCTTTGTGGCATGCCCATGCTGTATTAAAAGCTGCAACACCCACCTTTACTGCCTCCGAAAGTTCAACAACATGTGCTGTGTAAATATTATTAAAGTGGTTATTATCTGTGCCAGCATGAAAAAGTTTTACAAACTGTCTGAAGTCCGTAAGCCTTTTTACAACCAGGTGCGGGTCGTCCACCTTTACTTGTTCATTAATAAACCTGTTCACCTCATCAAGTGTTTTCA
>JANMDL010000521.1:0-3535 GCA_031376295.1 Chitinophagales bacterium | reverse complement strand
TACTTTATTCTGATTGAGTCTTTTTACTTCGTTTCCAATGGCTTGTGCAAGGTGCGTTTTACCCAAACCAACACCGCCATAAATTACTAAGGGGTTAAAAGAAGTAGCACCGGGTTTTTCCGCAACTGTTTTTCCGGCACGGCGGGCTACCCTGTTGCAGTCACCTTCAATAAATGAATCAAAGGTATAAGCATGGTTAAGCTGCGGATCAATCTGCATCTTTTTTAAACCCGGTATTACAAACGGGTTCTTAACCGGGTTATTTATGACCAATGGAAAATCCATTTCGTTGTTTGAATACATTTTAAACCCATGACCCGGAACATCCATCGTCAGTGGTTTGTTTTTACTGTTACCGCTGTCTACCATTATCCTGTACTCCAGCCTCGCCTCCTTTCCTAATTCACGTTTCAGCGTTTTGGCCAAAAGTGTTACATAATGTTCCTCAAGGTACTCATAAAAAAATTGACTTGGCACCTGAATTGTAAGTACCTTATCTTTTATCCCTACCGGCTTAATCGGTTCAAACCATGTTTTGAAATGCTGCCATTCTACAATGTCTTTGATTATTTCTAAACAATTCAGCCAAATCTTGTCAAAAGCTTTCTCCATCAACCTTAAGCAATTTAAAAAATATATATTGAGTTTACGAATGTCCTTTGGGATGTGCTGCGGATTTTTCCGGTGAAGTTATCCCCAAAAAAGTTCCGCAGGACAGCGAATATCAAGATAATTTGTTGAAAAAAAAATTTTTTATTCTGTTGTTTTTTTCCCGACCAATACAGTGTGGGATTTTGCTAAATTTTTCTTTTTCAATCTGCTGAATTCAAAGTCGAGCCGGCCAAGGATTATACCCGCAAAACCCACCTGGTTTACCAGTACATCGCTGCCCAATCTGTTCTTATATACAACTGGCTCATCCAAAAAAGTGTGGGTATGCCCGCCTATTATAAGGTCAACATACTCCGTTTCCTTTGCCAGCACTACATCACTTACTTTATTATCCCCATATTTATAGCCAAGATGGCTCAGGCAGATGATCATATCACACCCTTCCTCTTTTTTCAGCTTCTGTGCAGTTTCATTCAGTTTCTGCACCGGATCAAGGTATTGTGTGTTACCATACAGACTTTGCGGCACCAATCCCTTCATTTCTATACCCACGCCCGTTATCCCAATTTTTAATTTTCCTTTTTTGAGAATGGTAAAAGGCACTGTTTTCATCTCCATGGCGGTATTGGTAAAATCATAGTTACACAGCGCTACCGGAAAACCACCGTGCTTCAGTTGTATGGCAAAATTCTCCATCCCCGCATCAAAGTCGTGGTTGCCCATTGTTACAGCATCGTAGCCCATTGCCGCCATGGCCTTCATTTCCGGTTCTCCCTTGTATAAATTAAAATAAGGTGTTCCCTGGAATATATCACCAGCATCCAGCAGCAGCACCTGTTCTTCTTCCCTGCGTATCGTTTCAATCAGTGCAGCCCTTGCTGCCACGCCTCCCAGCCCCTGGTTGCGCCCACCATCCATGGGAAAGGGGTCTATCCTGCTGTGCACATCATTTGTATGCAGTATGGTCAGTTTTTTTACGTCATACTCCTCCCCTGCCGCCATTAGCTGCGGTGGTGCCAGTAATGCACCTGCCGCAAGTGCCGACTGCGTTAAAAATTTTCTTCTATTCAGCATTGGCTACCCTGTTTTCTATTTTTGATGATAACTGCATTCCCTTTTTGGCAATGTCTGAAAAATACCTGATGATGGCATCCCTGAAAACAAAACCGCCATTTTGCTGCGGCAGTTTACTCAGCATGGTGCAGTCATCGCCACCATTGGCAATATAATCGTTATTAGCAATGGTATAGGTGGCCATTTCATCCAGGGGTGCACTACCCACCATAATATTAACAGCCTTTTTACTTTTTATCTGGTAAGTAATGCCTGCACATGGCCAGCCGCCCCTGCCGGCAACATGATCAACAAACTGCTTTAATACAGTACCGCTTACACGCTGCAGCACAATAATATTGTCAAAAGGCATCAACTCAAACAGTTTGCCCCTGGTAATATTACCTGCGGGTAAGGCCTGCAGCCTGATGCCGCCGGAGTTAATAAAAGCTGCATCCACCTTTGTATTGAATAATCGAACGGCCATTGTAAGCATACCATCCGCAAGTACATTGCCCAGCGTACCCTCAGGTTGGTCTTTTTCAAGTGCAGTTGTTGATACCACTATAATATCATTCCTGCTTTTGTTGATACTGTCAGTATATGGTTTCAGCATAACTGCCATATCAGCGTTTGCCGGGGCAGTTTGAGTAATGCGGTAGTCTTTGTATTGAACGGTGGTTGGCTGATAAGTTGTAGTACAGGAACTTACAAATACAAAAAAATTGAGGAATATCACCTGTAGCTGTTTGCTCATGACTTATTGCTGTTTGGAAAAAGTAAGGTAACTAATTTTTGTGGTTTTTAATAAAAATATGGTTGAAAAAAAAATATCGCAAAATAAATTTACTTTTGGGCTATTAAATAATTATTATGGGATACGAATTAACTGGAAAATTAGTGGCTAAATATGACACTGTACAACGCACGGAAACCTTTAAAACCCGTGAATTTGTAGTGGAGAAAAATGAAGACATCAACGGACGCACCATTACGAATTACGTAAAATTTCAATCTGTGCAGGATCGTACCAATATTGTTGACAGGGTAAATGTGGGCGATGAGATAAAAGTGCATTTTAATATTAAAGGTACCCGCTGGGAAAAGAACGGTGTTGTTAATTATATTACCAACTTAGATGCATGGCGTATTGAGCAGATACTGCAGCCGGGCGGCAATGCCCCTAGTGACAATGACCACCTGGAACCATTAGATACTTTTTCAGCCACACCGCCTGATGCTGTGGATGATTTACCATTCTAAGGAAAAATTTACAAAAGGCCGTAATTCCGGAATTGGGGTTACGGCCTTTGATCAAAATACAGTACCATCAACTTTTTTATATTGACGAAACAGCCACGTTGCGGCTGTACTATTTTTTTTACCTGAAATTTCCGGGATAAAAACCCGGCACAACAGTATGCAGCAGAAAATTGTATTAAAACTGCTTCCCTCCGAAGCGGCAGACGAATCCATCGTAAAAAACATCATTGCCAGAACCAGCGGTAAATCACAAAGTGATGTTACCGGCTTTCATATTCTGAAAAAATCGCTGGATGCCCGCAGCAGAACTGTATGGGTTAACCTTACTGTTAATGCGTTTATCAACGAGCCGTTCACCCATCGCCCGGTGCAGGCATTTAACTTTAAAGATGTAAGCAAAGCTAAAAAATCAACTGTCATCATTGGCGCAGGCCCCGCAGGTATGTTTGCAGCACTTGCTTTAATTGAGGCAGGTATAAAACCTATTTTACTGGAAAGAGGCAAGGATGTGAGAGCACGCAGGAGGGATTTGGCAGTATTGAATAAAGAAGGGATTGTAAACCCCGAAAGCAACTATTGCTTTGGCGAAGGTGGTGCCGGCACTTAC
>JANMDL010000469.1:0-1554 GCA_031376295.1 Chitinophagales bacterium | reverse complement strand
CGGCACCAGCGAAAAGCCAAAGCAAACCGCACCTGCTGCGGTTGTTATAAAAGAAAATTAAATTGCTGAGTAATTTTTTATTACTTAAAACCACCGGATGTAATTTATCAGGTGGTTTTTTATTTTACCGGCAATTCAATTAATTTCGCTCAAATATTTACAATATGATACAACGCATTCAATCAATCTGGTTATTACTGGCTGCTGCCTGCGCATTTGCAGGTTTTAAATTTTCGTACTTTACCGGCAATAAAGCAACCGATACTTTATTATATGAATTGAATGCAACATCAACCCTGTTGCTGATGATTACAACCATTGCAGTAGGCAGCCTTGCTTTACTAACTATCTTTCTTTTTAAAAACAGAACCCTGCAATTAAGGCTTTGTGTGCTGGGCATTTTACTGGAAGCGGTGTTAATATTTTTATACTATCGTGAAACAACAACATACATAAAAGGAACACTTTCTTTAACTGCAATTTTGCATGCGGTTGTGTTGCTGGCTTTTATACTGGCTGCAATGGCCATAAATAAAGATTCTAAAATGGTTAAGGACAGCGACAGGTTGAGGTGATTTGTTTAATTGATAATACCTGAGAAAAAATTGCAAACCTGCAGCATACTTTTTTCGTGAGAGAAAAGAGCTGCAAAGCTGTGGCAGCTTTGCCAAAGAAAGAAATAGCTACCACATAAATGCAGCGGCTTTATATATAATAAGCAAAAGGCAGTTCAATAAACTCCGTAAATCAGGCCGGATTTATGCTTGACCTCAGTAGATATTTCATTCCCAAAACATCTTTTTACCCCATTTCGCCGTTTGATTATGCCCTTTGACAGAATAAACCAATTATCCTTCAATGCTGCCCTTAGCTTTGCACCACATTGGAAAAACACCATTGACAAAGCCTCATGAAAACAAATAATATTATTGTATTGTTACTTACCCTTATCTTGTCAAGCACCATATCTGCCCAATCAATTACCCCGTTTTCAATATGGAAACAGGTTACCCAAAGGGGCGACATTACTTTTACAGGCAACACTACATTAACCTGCACGGCAAGCGGTACCTGTACCACTGCACAAACAGCCACTTCGCCAACTGGTAATGGGAGTGGCAATACTTATAACAACAACGGCTTTACTATGATTTATAATAACATAGCCGATGCCGCTGACCCAATTACCCGTTTTAGCCGTACCAGTGCCAATTTAACACTGGGTACCACAGGTGGATGCGGTGTTATTTATGCCGAACTTTTCTGGGGTGGAAATATTATTGCTGCAACTCCTAATTACAGTAAAAGGGATTCTGTTTATTTTAAAACCCCGGCTGGTGGTTATGTAGGCTTAAAGGCCGATATACTTACAGATGCCACAATTCCTTTTGCAGGTTATTACTGCTATAAAGATGTAACCAACCTGGTAAGGCAGGGTGGAACAGGTACTTATACACTGGCAAACCATGTGGCACAGGCCGCTTCCAGCACCTGTGGAGGCTGGACTTTGGTCGTTATCTATTCGGACCCAATTTTACCATTACGCAACCTTAC
>JANMDL010000441.1:0-6446 GCA_031376295.1 Chitinophagales bacterium | reverse complement strand
AGCCGTTAGCGCTGCTCCCCAATTTATATTTGAAACGGTATTTGAACTTACTGAAGAAACTGCGCCTCCAAAGAAGTTAACCGTCATAGGATTGATTGCACCAGTTCCACCGGTTATATTATTAAATGTGTTTCCAGTAATGGTTTTTGTAGGCGACCCGCCATCTGTATTATTTATACCTACAAAACTGGCTGCTCCGGTAACAGTAATATTTGAGAAATTATTATTCTGCATATTTACTATAGAACCAGTTGCAGAACTTGCATTTGAACTGAACACAGTAACTGTTCCGCCGGCACCTGCCTTATTAAAGGCAGTTACAATGCTGTTGTTGTTAATATTCATTGTGCCGGTTGCAGAAAGGCTTACAGCGTTTGCAAGAAAAGTGGCACTGCCAGTGGTATTCACATTCAGGTTAGTACATGTATTATTACTGATATTTTGAGAAAGTGTGGTCGCTGTATTTTGAAAATAAGTATGCGTTCCGCTTGATGCTACGCTATATACAATACCCCTGATGTCATTAGACTGTATGCTTAAAGCACAAGTAGCCGCACCACCCGAATTTGAGATGCCAAACAGGCTGCCGCTGTTTGCAGCACTAAAACTGCCAAAACCGGCAATCGCATCTCCGAATTTATTATTATCAATATTGATACTGGTTGCAATAGCGCCTGAATTAGTAATACCTGCAATTTGCCCGGTTGTAGCGGTTGTTGTCAATCCCCGTACAATATTCCCATTCATATTCAGGGTTCCTGATGCCGACAGGTTGGTTACACCGGTAAAAGAACTGCTGCTGGCTGCGCCGGAAATAACCGTATTCAAAACCTGGTTATTGTTCATGGCAACAGAAGAAGCAGCATTGGTAGAAGCGATCCCCTGATTGTTTACGCCTAAAAGTCCGCCGGAAGTTGCACTTTTCGACAGTGTAATGGTATTGTTATTTAGTGTAGTGACTGTATTTACAGCAATTGCAGTAGTAACAGAATAATTTTGCAATATGCCTCCGAGAGTATTGGTTAGTGTACTTACGGCACTTGTAATACTGTTATAAGATGCATTGGCATTTAGCTGGTGATTTAAAAATATGGCATAGTTACTGCCTGTAAGGTTAACATAACCTGAAACAGCAGTGGCGCTGGATGTGCAAAAATTGGTAATGTTATTGCCTGTGCCTGCAGCAGAACCGCCAATGTCATTTCCGTTGTCCATTGCTGCCAGGGTTGTGGAACCAATAAAAACAACAGCAAAATTCACATTACTGATTGTATTAGCATAAACTTTATTTCCGGAATTGGCGCCCCCCGCTGTAGTGGCATCAGCCGCTGTTGTAACAGCAGTTGCATTTGTTCTTGCAGTGCTGTATATACCAAAACTGTTCTGATAAGTCCTGTTTAAAGAAATCGTGTTGTTTTGAATGGTATTGTTCTGCGCCCCGTTAGTAGTTGATGTGTAAAATAATGCCACCCCAAACTCCGTCATATTATTAGATGCCGCAGTTGTAGTGGTATTCGCTGCATTTTCCTGAAGCGTAAATCCATCAATGGTAATATAATCACCCCCAATAATTTTTATGATGGCATCATTTAAGTTGCCGGAAGTCTGAGGTGTTGGAGCAGTAATGGTATAAGCCGCACCTGCTGTTTTTACAAATTTGATTGCAGTAGCAGCCGTACCGGTAGCTGTAATAGAAATACCGCCCAATGGAGCCGTTTCAGAACCTCCTGCAGCCACATCAAACTGAACTGTTCCGGTTCCTGTAACACCATTTGCATTAATATAGGTTACCGCAGCTGCTACTGTAGCAAAACAACCGGGTATGGCGTAGTTACCAACGGGTAATGCACCAGAAGCTGGTCCGCAAAAATTGAAAGTAGCTTTATAATTAGCACCACTGTTATTTGAGAAAGTGGTACCGGGTACACCATCTGCATCAGAATATACTTCTACCGTATAGTTGCCCGGAGTGGTTAAAGAAGCGATGATGTTGGTGGCACCAGTTGTGCCCTGCCAGGTTTGGTTACCAGCACCGCAACCATTTGCTGTTCCATCATTTGACACAAACGACATCAATTCGCTGGTAAAAGCCCCGGATGCGCCCAGGCTGGTTTTCCAAACCCTCCAGTACAGGTGGCCATTAAAAATATCACCGCCACTACATTTGGAGGTCTTATTCTGCCCGCCCCTCACCACCAGTGAATTGGCTCCATTAAAACTTCCGAGATTGTTTCCCTGAAAATCAGGGTTACCCGTTACCGCCTGCATATCGTAAAATGCATTGGCACCTCCATTGATGCTGAGTATGGCATAACTTTCGAAAATACCATTGGTTTGCGCAACTGACTTATTTGCAATAAATAAGCCCGTAGTAAAGATAGAAAGCAGTAAAAGCTTTGCGTAAATCTTCCTCATGTTTGCTTTGTTTAGTTAAGAATATAAAATAGCAATCGTTGTAAAACGCTGCAAGGTTAAAAAAATAAATTACCTTACAAAATAATCAACTATGTTAACCATTTTGCAGACATCAGCAGAATAAGGTTTATAAGAAGGCTTTGTAGAATATTGGAAGATATATAACCGGCGATGAAGGTAGGGCTTTGGTTAAACAAAATTCAATGTGTTAAATATTTTTTTTGAAGCCATTTAATAATAGTTGATAACCAGTCATTTACAACAATAATGTGAGTGTGGAAATTACTGTATATTTTGAATAAACACAATTAAAACAGCTTAGGGTTTTACAGAAAAAATAGAAGTTTTTTATGACCCGGACGGTAAGTTTGTGGATAATCCGTTGAAAAATATAATGCACCTGCCTGCGGTTGCCTCCATGTATCTGCAGTCTTTGGTGATTCTGCTGCTGATTTAATAGAACCCTTTTCCACAACTGTTGAAAGAAATGCAACTATAAGCTGCATTTTGCGTTATAAAATTGTTATAAATTTGTAATAATGAACTTTACAGATAATAAAACCATCCGCATAGCTATACTTGACCTTAACGACGGCAAACCCAACCAGGGTATGCGTTGCATTAGGGAAATTGTAAACCAGTACAGCGACAGCAGCAGCATGGATATTACCTGGGATGAGTTTGATGTAAGGGTTAAGCAGGAAGTACCCGATATGAGCTATGATATATTTATTTCGAGTGGCGGGCCGGGCAGCCCCTTAGAAAGTATTGGCAGCAACTGGGAAAAAGCCTATTTCGGCTGGCTCACACAGGTAGAAAAATGGAATGCCAGCGAGGCCAATATCACCAAAAAACACGTATTCTTTATCTGCCACTCTTACCAGCTTGCCTGCAGGCATTACAATATAGGTAATGTATGCCCCCGTAAAAGCACCGCTTTTGGCGTTTTCCCCATTCACCTGCTCAGGGATGGAAAGGAAGAAGTGATTTTTGAAGGACTGAACGATCCTTTTTATGCAGTTGACAGCCGTGATTACCAGGTAACAGCGCCCAACCACAACCAGATACGCCAGATGGGTGGCGCCATACTGGCCATTGAAAAAGAACGGCCGCATGTGCCGCTGGAAAGGGCCATCATGGCAGTGCGTTTTAACGATTATATGATTGGCACACAGTTTCACCCCGAAGCTGATGCCATTGGTATGAGCATGCACCTGCAAACGGAAGACAAAAAGAAAACTGTTGTGGACAATTACGGGTTTGAAAAATGGCAGAGCATGATTGAACACCTGAACGACCCGGAAAAAATCATGTGGACCTACGCTCATATACTGCCCAACTTTTTAAATATTGCTACCGGCAGCATGGCCCTGGCAGAAGCCTGAGCAACAGGGTTTCCGGGCTAATTACGGTTTTACTTCATTAAAGCAATTATTACCTGCAGGAAGCCCCGCACCCGTAACAATAGTAAGCAGCTGTTTCATATCATAATAAAAGCATTTCTCCATCCGCTTTTTTACTTATTTTTAGCAATCAAACGTTCATCATAACTTATTATATGCAACAAAACCTGCGCAGTCAGTACAACAGCAGTTTTACAATTGAAAAATACAATGCCTTCCTGGCAGATTTAAACAGCCTTCATCCGGGTGCACTGGAATTCAGGGTGGCAGAAACACCAATCTTTATCCCCAGGCAGTTTACAGAAAAAATTTTAGATGCCTGCGAAGCCATTGTGGATGTGATTGTGCAGCCCAACTTTATGGAGCTCACCAGTAAGGCAATACCAGCTGATGAAAATTTACCCAACGAAACAGGCCATGCACATTGTATCTGCTTTGATTTCGGCATCTGCGAAAACGAAACTGGTGAGCTTGAACCGCAACTGATAGAAATGCAGGGCTTTCCTTCGCTCTTTGGCTACGAAGCATACCTGCCGGAAGTGGCAGAAAGGCATTTTGATATGCCTGCCGGCTGGGAACCATACCTGAACGGGTTTACAAAAAACAGTTATGTACAATTGCTGAAAGATATTATTGTGGGCAATCACAATCCCGAAAACGTGGTGCTGCTGGAGATAAAACCCCATACACAAAAAACTAGAATTGATTTTTACTGCACACAGGATTATCTTGGTATACCCTTTGTATGCCTTACAGAACTGGTACAGGAGGGCAAAAAACTATTTTATAAAAAAGATGACCGCAATATTGAAATAAAGCGCATATATAACCGGGTTATTTTTGATGAACTGCACCAGCAGCAGGAAGCATTGGGCAGCATTGTTGACATTACCCAGGAGCTGGATGTGGAATGGGTACCCCACCCCAACTGGTTTTACCGCATCAGCAAATACACATTGCCTTTTATCAACCATCCTTATGTACCCCGCACCTGGTTTTTAAATGAACTGGTGCAAATACCAACCGACCTGGAAAATTATGTACTGAAACCATTGTTTTCCTTTGCAGGGCAGGGTGTGGTGATAGATGTTACTGCTGCTGATATAGAGGCTGTGAAGGACCCGGCCAACTGGATACTGCAGCGCAAGGTTAAATATGCAGATGTAATTGCTACACCCGATGGGCCTGCCAAAGCAGAAATAAGACTTTTCTATTTCTGGAAAGATGGCGAAGCAAGACCCGTGGCAGCCAATAATTTAGCACGCCTTAGCAAAGGTAAAATGATTGGTGTGCGCTACAATAAAGACAAGGAATGGGTTGGTGGCAGTTACTGTTTGTTTGAGCAATAAAATACTAAAAGACAATTAAAAATAAGAAATAACATGAGTACAATATCACCCGGTCAAAAACGGTTCAGTTTTTTTTTAGCACAGGCACAGGAGCTGCTTGCCAAAGCTGCAGCACAAAAGAACCCGGCATTGTGGCTCTACCGCAACAACCTGCGCACCCCGCTGTTTATGCTGGAAGGCCTCAGCCGCCTGTATGCTACCGTACACAACGAAAAGCGGTTTGATAAACTGAAAGAGCAGTTTAAAACCCTGGAAGATGGGCTGGGGGCAGTAGACTATTATGCTGCTTTTGCCGAAGAGTTTGCTGCCAATAAAAAGATACCAGCGCCCGTACTGAAATATGTAAAAGCGCAAATGAGCAGTAAGCTGGCTGAGCTGAATGATGTACTGAAAGACAAAGACTGGCTGGATACCAATAATAAACGCATCAATAAAATTAACAGTAAACTAAAAGATGCCAACTGGCTGAACAGCGAGGCCGACCTCAATGCTGTAAAGGCCCATTACACAGATCAATCAGCCAAAATAGCTGATTTTGTAAATGACATCAATTTTCATTTTGACAATATGGAAGAAGATGTACATGAACTGAGGCGCAAATTACGCTGGCTGAGCATTTACCCCCAGGCTTTGTGCGGCAGTATACAACTTACTGATAGTAAACCCAAAGCAAAACACCTCGCCAAATACCTCAGCAAAGAAATACTCAGTTCCCCCTACAACGTAATGCCCCCGGCAACAGGCAATGAGCACATCCTGCAATTTGAAAAGAATTACTTTATGGCACTTAGCTGGACGATTGCTGAACTGGGTAAACTGAAAGACAATGGCTTAAGGATTCACCTGTTGATTGAGGCGTTGAAAGCTGCATCCGGGATGAACGAAGCTGATGCTTTTAAAAAAGCGCATCAACTGCTGGGCACCAAACACCCCAGCCTGCCACAATTACTGGATACCGCAGAAGAAAAGGCGAAAACATTTTTTGCAGAAAAAAACTTAGATAAACTGGTAAAAGGGATTGTGAAACAAAAATGAAACAGTTAATTACAGTTACCGCTTTGCTCTTATGCATGCAGGCGGCGGTTGCACAGGTGGAGAAAATTGATACAGACAGACCCGACCAGACAGAAAGCGCCGTTTTGGTACCGGCAAAATGGATACAGTTTGAAATAGGATTTAATAAGGAATGGCTTAAAGTTGATGGTGCAAGAGTATACATGGCACCCACACTTCTTTCTAAGTACGGCATCAGTAAAAATATTGAGCTGCGGCTCATTAC
>JANMDL010000730.1:0-3845 GCA_031376295.1 Chitinophagales bacterium | reverse complement strand
CAGGTAACGTAGTGCTTCAGTTGCGTTTTGTTGTTTCTTAAAAACCTGGTACAATAAATAGCAGGTTTTTGTTTTAAGCATTCTGCTGTTGCAGTTTTCACTCAGTTCTTCAGCTTTCAGCAATAATTCCTTTGCCTGCTCATATTTCCCCTGTTCAAGAAAGAGTAC
Source organism: Chitinophagales bacterium (assembly GCA_031376295.1). Classification (GTDB taxonomy): domain Bacteria; phylum Bacteroidota; class Bacteroidia; order Chitinophagales; family Chitinophagaceae; genus Ferruginibacter. The sequence continues at coordinate 3,677 of JANMDL010000730.1, read as the reverse complement.
CCCCTTTTTTTGAACAGACATACAAAGTCCCAGCTTTTCACTCATTTCTGTGTGTATGGCAATGGATTGGTCAAAATCTTTTTCGGCCAGGTCAAATTCCCTGGTTTTGGTGTAAATTTTTCCACGGCCATAATAAGCAAAACCAAGCCCCCTGGTATCTCCTGTTTGTTCTTTCAGGTCAATAGACCTTTGAATCAACTCCATTGCAGCATCAATTTTACCCTGGTTAAGGTAAATGCCCGACAGGGGATTGTAGGCATTCGTCTTCATGTTTATGTCGCCAATCTGTTTGGCATCATTGATTGCAGCCTCGTAGGCTTCAATAGCATTTTCCGTATCGCCAAAGTACTCATAAATAGTACCAAGGGCCTTGTTTGACTTTGCAAGACTGATTTGGTCATTATATTTCTTGTAAATGGCAAGGCATTGTGTAAGGTATACAAGGCCCGCATGCAGGTTGTCTGTTTTATAATAAACGCTGGCAATAGTGTATTTAACATTGGCCAGGCCCTTTTCGTCGTTCATTGCTTCATAATGTTCCAGGGCTTCAGCAGCAATGGCAAGCGACCTGTCAGCTTCGCCGTTAATCATGTAAAAAAAAGACAGGGCAGCGAGGCTTTTTGCAATCAGTGGTTTATTGTCACAGGTTTTACTAAGGTAATGTGCATGATTGGCAATTATGATACTTTGCCGTAGATTGCTTATCCTTGCGGCCTGTGCTGCATCCAGCAGCGCAGTTATTTGCGCTGCTTCATCCGGCCTTAATGTATCCATCTTTGTTTGTTTAAGCAACTATTAATAATATTATAAAAAAAACTGCAACAGCCGCTGGCTCTCCTTGTCTTCAGCTCGTTTTATATTCGTATCTGTACGTGGTAACGCTGCAAAATTATATAAATTGTAATATATACTGTTTTTAGTTGATGTTTATTACTTTTTATGACCTGAAATAACGGATAAAAGGGTTGAAAATTGTGTAAATTATATTGCCCTTTGGAAATTCAGCAGCCTTGATTTTGTGAAGTTTTGTGCCTGGTAATGCCCAGGGTATCTTTAATGGATTGAATATCCAGGTTATTGAATTTTTGCAGTAAACCCAAAAATGCCTGTTTTATGCAAACTAAATGGGTTGTTAAAAGGCGGAATTAAAATACCCATGGGATTGGTAAAAACCCGCTGTTTTCGACTATACGGGTTAGTATGCTCATGTAAACCAATAAAAAAGCATACCAAAAAAGCTGCACGGCTCTTTTGATTGGGTATTACTAAATTACCCCCAATGGGTGGTGGAAACAGCGCTGTTATGCCGATTTTTGTATCATTAATTCAACCAGCCGGTTAAACCTGGTTATCAATAACCAGTCTGTAATACAATAATGGTACAATATTCAATAACAAAAAATACAATAATGAAAAAAATGAAAATCTTTTTTTGCCTTGCGGCTGGCCTGCTGGCATTAATTTCGGCAGCCAGTGCGCAGGAGCCGGGTGCTGATTCAACTGGTTTACCCGGTGATAATTTCAGCCTCAGGGGTGCTTTGGAAATGTTTAAAAAAGCCGAATCGCCTGAAGCCTTTGAAAAACTCATCAACACAAAGGATAATGATGTAAACAATATTGACCTGGATGGCGATGGTGATGTGGATTATGTACAAGTGATTGACAAGGCCGGGGAAAATGCGCATGCGTTTGTGCTGCAGGTGGCTGTTTCTGAAACCGAAAACCAGGATATTGCTGTAATTGAACTGGAGCAAACGGATGATACTACCGCTGTGCTGCAGATTGTGGGCGACGAAGATATTTACGGTGAGCAGTTGATTGTGGAAGCATCTGACGGAGCAGAAGAAGTGCTTGAAGAAGTGAATAATGGCAATGGCCGTGGCCCAAGCGGGGCATTTGATGCGGCACCGGGTTTTATTGTTGTTAATGTATGGCGCTGGCCATCTGTACGGTTTGTGTATGCACCAGTTTACAGGCCCTGGGTTTCGCCCTGGCGCTGGAGGCATCACCCGGGCTGGTTTCGCCCATGGCATCCGGTAAGGTGGGGTCTTTTCCGCCCCCGCTGCTACCGTTATCATCACACGGGTTTCAGGGTGGTGCGTACACACAGGGTGGTTGTGGCACACAGGGTTTACTCACCCTACAGAAGAACATCAGCAGTAGTGAGAACAAGGCATTCAGCCAACGTAAACAATTACCGTGTTACCCGTACCACCCGCCGCACAAATGTTACCGGCCCAAGGGGCAATGAGTACAGGGTTAAGAAAACAACCTTGAAAGTAAAGGATGAAGATGGAGATGTAAGGGGTAAAAAAACTAAAACTACTGTGAGAAGAAAGCGTGGTTAATGAAGTGGTGTTAATATGAGCATAAAAAAATACCCGGACGTAAAAACCCGGGTATTTTGTATGTATACTGTTAAAGTAAAAGACATTGTTAAAAGTCGCTTATCAGCCAGTAAATATAGAAACATTGCAGGCATTCGCACCTTTGGCCCCCATTTCAATCTCAAAAGTAACTTTGTTACCCTCCTGTATGGCTTCTTTAAGTCCGTTTACGTGTACAAAAACACTTTCCTGGGTTTCCAGGTCCCGTATAAAGCCATAACCTTTTGAATCGTTGAAATGTGTAACAACGCCTGTGCGTATAAGATCAGCCGGGTCTGCATCCTGCTGTTTTGGAACACCAGTTTCTATATCTTCCAGCTTTACTTTTTTCATCTTCCGTGGATCGGGCGGGGTAGAAGAGAGGTTGCCATTCTCATCAATGTAAGCAAGCATATCATCAAGACTTGTACTCTTGGGATTATCCTTGCGCTCCTGTCTTTTCTCCTCTTTTTCTTTTTTTACCTGCCTCTTTTTCTTTTCCCTTTCCTTTTTATTCCAGGTTTCTGCCATACTTATTTATTAAATGATTAATTATTTTACCGCATCAAAATTGAGTGGTATATCCGGGGAAATTGTATGATTTCGGCAGATTGTGATAAAGGTACACTTTTTTCTGCGCCTTTTGTTGTTTTTTACTTAAATATGAACTTTTGCGAGGTGTTTGCGACGGGTTGCGCTAATTTTTGGAACCTGCCTGACCGGTATTTGCATGGGAAATAAGCTGACAGTGCCACATATTTCAGTAGATAGCAAGAGCCGCTGAACTTTAAACCAGGTTCTGAGGCAGGGCTATCAGCGCAGGCCAGTAACTTTGATCCAATAAAACTTTAGACAGCAAAAAATCAAACAACAGCTCCCTGTTTCCTTACATATTTTGTCAGTATTACAATCAACTGCCCTTCAATTTTTCCTTCTATTTGTTCTGTATTATCTTTTACAATGCGGATGTTTTTTACCACAGTACCCATTTTGGCATTAAGGGTAGAGCCTTTTACATCTAATGATTTGGTTAATACAACGGTATCGCCATCCTGTAAAATATGGCCATTGCTGTCGCGGTGCAAATCCACACTGCCATCATTTTCATGGTCACCGGTTGATTTAGCCCAGGCAAGGCGTTCATCATCTAAGTACAGCATGTCAAGGCTTTCAGCCGCCCAGCTTTCATTGCGCAGGCGGTTGAGCATACGCCAGGCTACAACCTGTATGCCCGGTACTTCGCTCCACATACTGGTAGTGAGGCTGCCCCAGTGCTTGCTGTCAAGTTCTGCTTTCTTTTCAATTTGTGCC
>JANMDL010000320.1:0-3762 GCA_031376295.1 Chitinophagales bacterium | reverse complement strand
TGGCACGGGCTTAAACAGACCTGTTGCCGGTATTCATGCTGCTGCGATTGAACATATCAACAAAACTACTTGCAAAGTTATTTCAATTGATATGCCTGCTGGCCTTTTCGCTAATAAAAGCAGCATAGGCAATCCAATTGTAAAAGCAACTAATACATTGAGTTTTGGCTGTTACAAACTGGCTTTTTTACTGGCAGAAAATGAACAATTTACCGGCAAGGTTGAAGTGCTGAATATTGGTCTTTCAAAAGCTTTTGCAGAAAAAGAAACGACTCCATTCACCATTACAGAAAAGAAAGAGGTACAACTACTGATTAAACCGAGAAGCAATCATGCACACAAAGGAAATTTTGGCAATGCCCTTGTTGCAGGTGGCGGCAGTGGCAAAATGGGAGCCATGGTTTTAAGTGCCAGTGCCTGCCTGCGCAGTGGTGTTGGCCTGCTCACGGTTGCCATTCCTCCTTCCGGCGACAACATACTGCAAACAGCCGTACCAGAAGCTATGACCATAACAGCAACGCTTACACCAGAGTTACTGCAGCAGTTCACCGTTATTGGTGCCGGCCCCGGGTGGGGTATTTCACCCAACACACAAAAGCAGCTTCAATTTATAATAGAAAATTTCCACAAACCCATGGTGATTGATGCTGATGCACTTAATTGCCTTGCATTAAATAAAGACTGGTTACCTAAACTAACGGCAAACTCTATACTCACCCCTCATCCAAAAGAATTTGAGCGCCTGTTTGGCAGCAGCAATAATGATGTTGAAAGACTGGAGCTGGCCATGCAAAAAGCCAACGAACTCAATACTGTTATAGTTCTTAAAGGGCATTATACAGCAGTGGTACTGCCGGATGGAAATGTACATTTTAACAGCACGGGTAACCCTGGCATGGCAACAGGCGGCAGTGGCGATGTGCTCACTGGTATCATCACAGGTTTACTGGCACAGGGGTACAGCAGTAAAGAGGCAGCAATGCTGGGTGTATATTTACATGGTCTTGCGGGTGATATTGCAGCAACAACCCACTCACAGCAAGGCATGAGGGCAGGAGACATTATCAATAGCCTCGGCAGTGCCTGGCTCGAAATAATAAATAATAAAAAATCAGCAAAATAAGGCCTCATTGCAATATGGCACCTCAGCGCAGCAGCATTGCACTACCCTTGCGGCTTACAGCAAAGCCATCAATATCCACGGCTTCCAGCACCCAGGTGTAGCCCTGCATGGGTTGTACTTTTCCATTGTAAGTTCCATCCCAGCCCTTTTGCTCAGTTTTGGTTTCAAAAACAAGTTGGCCCCAACGGTTGTAAATTCTGAAGAATGTAAGCTCCTTTATACCAAGCAGCACCGGCCGCAGCACATCGTTTACCCCATTTTTATCAGGTGTAAAAGCAGTAGGTACAAACACCTCAATCTTCTTATAAATTTTCACCAATTGTGTATCCACCGTTTTGCAGCCGCTGGCAGCTGTAATTTCCACCGTGTACAATTGATCTGCCAATCCTTTAAAAATGGGCTTTTCGGCTGTTGCATTATTCAGGTAAAGCGATGGCTTCCACAAAAAAGAAGTACCTGCGGCACGGGCCTGCAGCGGAATAGAGAAATTTATGGGGGTGCGGATAAATGGGTATGTTGTTCCGGCACGGGGTCTGTCTACCAGCAGGTTTACTGTTTTAGTAACCGGACTGGTGATACATTGCGGTGTGGTTACCGTAAGTTTAACCGGGTAATTGCCAGGCTGTGAATATTTCAGCAAAGGTGTTTTCTCTGCAGAAGTCTGCCCGTTACCAAAATCCCATAAATAACTTACTGGCTGGTTACCCGCCACTGAGGTGTTGTTAACAATGGGTACAACAATATCAACACAGCCATTATTTATGGAAAAATCGGCATTGATTACCGAACCCTGCACCACAACAGTATCCTTACCCACACATCCTGCACCATCTTTAGAGGTTGTAAGGATATATGTAGTAGATACTGCAGGCGAAGCTAAAGGATTGGCTGCAGTTGCACTGTTCAGCCCTGCAGCAGGAAACCACGCATAGTAATACCCCGGCCCTGGTGGCGCACCTAATTGAACGGGCTGCTGGTTGCAACTTACTTTATCGGGTCCGGCATCAGCAATAACCCCGATTGTATCAGTAGTAATGGTATTGAACAAAGTATCAGGACAGCCATAGTTGCTGAAAGGTGTTACCACTACATTGATGCCGGTACCATCCGTTGGGGCAGGCGACAAAAAAAGATCAGGGCCATAACCCAATACCTGCGTAAAAGTACTGTTGTACCAGGTATAATCAGCAAAACCTACGGGTGCCTTCAGCACAAGACTATCAACGCCGGAGCAATGAACGGTACCGAAAACCGGGTTACCGCAACCCGTATTTACATCAATATATGCATAGCTAAAATGAGCCCCAAAAGTACAGTCGGCAGAAATGAATTTCAGTTCAATTGTTTTACCGGCATAGCCATTCAGGTTAATGGTAATGGCCGACCAGTCCTTACATACAATGCCTTCTCGTATTTCAGAAGGATAAAAGCCCAATATGGAACTATCACCAATAAAAGTAAGAGAGGAGCAACTGATAACCTGGTTATTATCTGTGAGATTGGTTACCCTTGTTTCCATCCTGGGCCGGGCCTCAATGGGATGACTGTTGCGGGTATCTTCCAGCACCAATGCGTAGTTGTACACAATACTGTAAAAATTGGCATTGGGCGGGATATTAAAAATGTACGATACAGCATCAGCTTCCGCATCCACATTATCATTTCCAAGCTTTATGGAATGGCCGCTTCCGTTGGGGCAATTCACAGGAAAATTTCCATATATATCCATCCCATCTCCTGGTACCAGCGACTGCATATTATGACGGTTGTTAACCGGAGGGCCGGGATTGAGTGTGATTATATTTTGCCCGTTGATATTGCTAGCAGTGCCGGTAAAACAAGCCCAGCCGTTAAAGTTGCCTGCCTCAAAATCAATATTATCCGGGCATATATTCTGCCCAACCATTACTTCTGCTGATAAGAGACCAGCAGTAAAAGCTAATATTTTATAGAAGCAGCATAACCTCATAGTAAAATGAACGGTACCAGCAGTTAATGAATAAAGTTCTGTTCTATATAAAAAATTTCATTAAATATAAGCAATAATACAGGCTGCAACTAATTTTTTACAGGAATGGGGCTGCCGATTATGCATATTACAAGGCATTTTGAGGTATACTTGGGGGTAATAATCTGATAATTGCCACCCATTTTTAACCCTTTTACCCTATTTTTGCCGACCAATTTTAAATCTGACAGACAAAACTACTTATGGACAAGATGTTGTTTTATGCCGTTCCGGCGATGGGGATCATTGGTCTTCTATATACTTTAGTGAAATTTAACTGGGTTGGCAAGCAGGATGCCGGCAACGACAGGATGAAAGAAATCAGCACTTATATTGCTGAAGGAGCCATGGCCTTTTTAAAGGCCGAATGGAAAATACTGGCCTACTTTGTGGTAATTGTATCAATACTGCTGGGCTTTATGAGCCAGAGCAATGCCAACTCTCACTGGAGTATTGCCCTTGCCTTTATTGCAGGTGCTGTAAGCAGTGCATTGGCAGGTTATATTGGTATGAGGGCGGCTACCAAAGCCAATGTGCGTACCACACAGGCAGCCCGTACAAGCCTGGCAAAAGCCCTCAATGTTTCCTTTACCGGCGGTGCTGTAATGGGGCTGGGTGTTTCCGGCCTGGC
>JANMDL010000307.1:0-3602 GCA_031376295.1 Chitinophagales bacterium | reverse complement strand
GAGGGAAGAAGACAGTGAGATGGAGCAGTTTCACCAGGATATTGCAAAGAGCCTCCAGGTTGTACTTGAGGAGATTTTGATTGAAAAAGCAACATACCTGCACGAATGTACCGGGTTTGAAAACCTGTGTATGGCTGGAGGTGTGGCATTAAACTGTGTTGCCAACGGGGAAGTATTGCGCAAAGGGCCTTTTAAGCAATTATTTGTGCAGCCCGCAGCAAATGATGCGGGTGGTTGTATCGGAGCTGCAGCTGTTGCCTATGCAGAGCTTTCGGGCAGTACAAAAACGGATAAGCGGCTTGAGCATGTGTACCTTGGCCCTTCTTATTCAAACAGGGAGATAATAAAACTGCTGAATGCTACTTCAATCAACTATCATGATTTTAACAGCGACAGGGATAAGATGCTTAAGACAACAGCAGAGCGGATTGCCGATGGTAAGGTAATAGGCTGGTTCCAGGGCCGCATTGAATTTGGCCCCCGTTCATTGGGAGCAAGGTCTATCCTTGCAGACCCAAGGCACCCCGACATGCGGGACAGGATTAATGCCATGGTAAAACTCCGGGAAGGTTTCAGGCCTTTTGCACCTGCGGTACTCGATCATAAAGCAGCTGAGCATTTCGACCTGGATCATCCCTCGCCTTTTATGCTGGAAACCTGCCAGGTTATTTCAAAACTTTCTTTGCCAGCCATCACCCATGTTGATGGGTCGGCAAGGGTACAAACAGTAAGCAGGCTTACCAACCCGGCTTTCTTTGATTTACTTACCCATTTTGATAAGCTTACAGATTGTCCAATCGTATTAAATACATCATTCAATATAAAAGGAGAACCTATTGTTTGTACTCCCGAAGATGCGCTCCGTTGCTTTATTACAACTGATATTGATACACTTGTAATGGGTAATTGCATCATTAACAGGGAAGAGAATGATTTCAGTCTTCTTAAAATACTGCTGCTGAACGACTTCCAGGGCCGCAGTGGTATTACACACGACGTTTACACATTTGTTTAATTTTTCAAATATTTTATTATGAACATGCGACCTTCAGAATCTTTAAAGGCCATAGCAACCCAGGCGGCCGAATTAATAATGACAGGCGGAACTGATTCCCCCGGGCTTAAGGAAATGCTGGAACAACTCCAGGAAAGTGTACCGGTGATAACGGCGAATGCCGCCAAACTGCCAGCTGCTGGCCACGAGGCAACGCACATTGGTATATGGAAAAAAACAAACCTTGATCAAAAGGTTATTTATGAAAGAGATATTAAAAAGCAGCTGGAGTGGCCATTGTGGGCAACAACTCACCGCCTGATGCCAAAAGCAGGTAAAAAGCGGGTGGTACTCCTGGGAGAATCTGTGGCAAGGGGCTATTTTTACGACCCTGCTTATTCTGTAGCAATGGAGCTGGAACATACTCTTAACGGAATAAAGGAGATGGATGGTACCGAAGTGATTGACCTGGCCAGAACCAGTTTATACATAGATGAGCTGGTGGAACTTACGCATACCTGCAAAGCTTTACAGCCCGATGTTGTAGTGATTTTTGCCGGTAATAATTTTGCATCCAAACTGGGTAGCTCCCTTGAACGTGATGATTACAGGGAAATGTTCAGGTTATTCAAAAAAGAGGCTTTTGCCGGAATAAAGTTATACCTGGAGAAAAAATTCGAAGACATTATTGCAGCATTTCTGCAGAAGGTACACTGCAATCTTACCAATTCAGGAATCCCTGTTGTGCTGGTTGTGCCGGGCTTTAACCTGGCAGATTGGAAAAGTGATGAAACCGAGAAGAGCATTTGTAGCAGTGCCGTTGCAGATGTAAAGAAATGGCTGGATGCCCGGAGCCAGGCCATTGAAGCAAAGAACAACGACGATTGGAATACACTGTGTAATGCAGCCAGTATAATGGTTGACGCCGATCCTTCTAACCCGCTGGGGTATGAATTACTTGCAGCGTATTACAGGAAAAAAGGCAAAACAGATGATGCCATAGCAATGCTGGAACTGGCAAGGGACACTGTAATAGTTTCCCGTGGCAATAACAGTAAGCCGCGGTGCTTTGAAGTAATCAGGAAGTCTTTACTTTCAATGGCCCCGGGTTATAATATGGAAACAGTTGATCTGTCGTTGATATTCAGAAAAGTATTTCCCGGTAAAGTTCCCGGCAAGGAGTTGTACCTTGATTACTGCCATTTAACCATCAGGGGTATAAAAACGGCGATGCGCTTTACAGCACAGCGGGTAACCGAAATACTGACAGGCATGAAAATGCCGGTATCAGGTATTAATGAATCAGACCTGCTGCCTGATAACATGGTGCAGGCAGCGGCACATTTTTGTGCTGCTATACACAATGCACATTATGGTCAGCAAAAGGATGTGCTCGACTATCATTGTATACAGGCAGTCTCGTTTTCAAAAAACATTGCAATACCAATGCAGCAGTTTGTACATTTTTCAACAAGAAAAGCATCCAGCATTGTGTGCAGCGCATTTGAAGAAATCATTATGGGAGGTGAGATGCGCCAGTACGAAGGTGGGCTGGCGCTTCCCAACCCACGAGGTAAAAAACTGATGGATATTGCATTGGTAGATGCAGTTACAGATGCGCTGGCCTCAATAGGCATTAATATATCCGAAGAGGTAAATCAGATGCGCCAGAATGAGCATGGCGTAAGTACAGAAAAAATGAATTTGCTCGAATCTTTTTATTCAATGGACAGTTACAACGAATTTAATAAAGGCCAGAAACCGGTTTTTTACCAGGCAAGAAATATTTCCAGTTCATTTACTTTTATTGCAGGCAAAACCGGTAAAACTATTTGTAATATGGTGTATCGCACTGCAGGCAATGCGGATGTGAATGAGGCAGTGAAATTTTTTCTGAATGACGATGATACTGCTGTATGTGAATTACCAGTTAGTTCCAGCTGGAAAAATGCAGTCTTTGAACTGGATGAGGTAAATCTACGCAACGGAGTGAATACAATTCGTGTTGAATGGCCCTTTACAGCCATTGAACTTAAGGAGCCACTGCTCAAATCTGCTGATGCGTTTATGGATGCCATGTTTCCTGTATTAGGTGAAATTTATACGTTTGATATAGTTGCAGGCAACCCACATATAACTGCCGGCAAAGAAAAATTTGAAGCAGAACTGATTTATGTATAATGACTGCGGTATATTTATGCCTTATTGATTAAATAATGGTTAGCTGCATGCTACTTTTCTTTCAGGCAAGGAGTAAGGTGTGAAAAACTGTACTGCTTCTTGTAACAGTAACAGGCAATTAGGTAATTTATTAAATATCCCTTTTAGTAATACAGCAGTAACAGGTAAAAAGTAGTTTGTCAGCTATGTTTAACAATCGATTGTATTGTTATTAACAAAGGTTTTTAAGAGCTTGCAGTATTGTGGCACAAAGAAGGAATAAAATAAAAAATCTCAAAAAATATCAGTAAATAATATCTTTTGAGATTTTTTTGTACCACGTACGGGATTCGAACCCGTGATTCCTCCGTGAAAGGGAGGCGTCTTAACCCCTTGACCAACGCGGCGTTCTTGTTAAAGGACGGCAAAGATAACTCGTGGTAGTTTT
>JANMDL010000191.1:0-1592 GCA_031376295.1 Chitinophagales bacterium | reverse complement strand
CAAGTACAGGCCCCTTTAATGTAAACCTGCAGGCCACAAGCATAGCCGGTTGTGTACACGATACCACTATTGTGCTGAATGTAATTCACCCGCAGCCCAAAGCAGCTTTCAGCATCAACAAACCCAGTGTTTGTATTGGTGATGATGTAAGTTTTACCGACCTGAGCGATGGAAAGGATGGCGTGGTAAATCAATGGAACTGGAACTTTGGTGACGGCGGCAGCAGCAGTATAAGCAACCCAACACATTTGTACAATAATACCAACACCTACACAGTAAGTTTATTTATTGTAAACAGTATTGGTTGCAACAGTGATACCATCAGCAAATTATTTGACGTGTTTCCTTACCCGGTAGTAAGCGCAGGGCCTGACAGGGTGGTACTGGAGGGTGGCTCGGTAATGATTGAAGCAACAGCCACCGGCAACGACCTGCAATATTTGTGGACCCCGGGGTCATTCCTTAATGACAACCTTATACTAAAACCAACGGTGAGCAATATACCTGATGACATGACTTATACCTTAATTGTAACGGCAAGGGGTGGTTGTATGTCAACGGACAAGGTGTTTATCAAGCTGCTGAAAGCGCCACAAATACCCAATACTTTCACTCCCAATAACGATGGTATTAATGATTTCTGGAACATTGATTACTTAGATACCTATCCCGGCAACCGGGTGCAGGTATTTACCCGTACCGGACAATTGGTATTTGAAAGCAGGGGTTATGGTAAACCCTGGGATGGAACCATTAAAGGGAAGCCCCTGCCCATTGATACTTATTACTATATTATTGAACCCAATAATGGGCGTAAACCAATTACAGGGTATGTAACCATTCTTAAGTAAAAAAATAAGTTGCAAAACATAAATAAAAAGACTCCGGGGTTAAATTCCGGAGTTTTTTTTTGTATATTTATTGCCGCTTCTATTTGTCATTCAATTCTTTTTGTGGGGAACAGGAACAAATCTGGCATAATGAAATGGCATCAATTCCATTTTACTGTACTTAGTTCAGCAGCTATTCTTTTGTCGTTTACCACTACTGCGCAAACATGTCCTCCCAATATTGATTTTGAAACCGGTACATTTAATAACTGGACATGCTATACCGGCAGTGTTTCAGCAGTCGGAGGTCAAAATGTAATGTCGCTTTCTCCCTCTCCCGGGCCGGTTGCCAACAGGCATACCATGTATTCGGGTAACCAGGGCAGTGATTATTTTGGCGGCTTTCCGGTTAATTGCCCCAATGGCAGCGGTCACTCTATACGGCTTGGCAATAACCTTGGGGGAGGGCAGGCAGAAGGCATCTCATACGAGTTTACAATACCCGCTAATCAAAATACTTATTCGCTCAAATATCATTATGCGGTGGTGTTCCAGGATCCGCATCACCAGCAGTACCAGCAGCCCAGGCTTGAAATAGAGGCTAAAAACATGACGGACAATGAGGTGATTTCCTGTTCGTCTTTTACCTTTTATCCCTTCGGTTCCCTGCTGCCGGGCTTTTATGTTTCGCCAACCCAGCAGGATACAACAGATGTGTGGTGCAAGGACTGGTCGGAAGTAAGCATTAACCTTGACGGCAAT
>JANMDL010000178.1:0-4270 GCA_031376295.1 Chitinophagales bacterium | reverse complement strand
GTGATTGACAAGGTAGTGCAGCAAACAGTGTTCAACTCGGGATATTATCCTGTGACCGTTTGCTTTGCCGTGTCGCACCATTTAATCAATCATCATTATGCCATAGCAGCCAGGGCACATAAGGCCTATCTTAAAACAATGGTTACGCTGATTGTGTACAGCCCGGCAGCAGCATTTGATTTTATTATTAAATCACCCGGCGACGTGGAGCGGTGGACACTGCAGCTGAAAACGTATGCCGCAGAAGGGCTGCCGATGCTGGACGGTTATTCCACTACTGATGCATTTGAAAAAGAACTGAACAGGGAACTCGCAGCCCGTGAGGCCACTGCATTTACAGAAATAGATGAGCGGACAATTCACCTGGGGCTTATTGCAGCCAGGCTTATAAGTGAGGCCCGGTATGAAAAACTGTATGCAAAAGCGCAGGCAGTGTATGTGAACCTCCGGCACAACCAGGAGCAACTATCCGCATTACATACTTACCTGTGTGCTTTAGAGCCCGGGCAGCTTCACGATTTAAAATATTTGAAAAAGCAATTAAACTAAGAATCATGGAAGATTATAAATTAATTCCTGTAAAAGGATTTGACAGTGACGGGGAACCCGAACTGAAAATATTTAGTGACGGACATATCGAAATCATGTTCAACTTTATGCCGCCGCTGAACGGCAAGCCAGAGGCCAAAGACAGCACTTATTGGGACAGTTTTGAACAGGCGTTATCCACCCACCTCGGTGTGGAAGTATCAAGAGACGACAGGGAACTGTTCGTGATTGCAAAACCCAAAAAAAGCACAGCCGACAAGCTGAAACTTTACCTGGAAAGTTACTGGGAGTAAGCAATATCAATACCGTTTTACTCACCGGCTGTTGTATCGCATGATGCAGCAGCCGGTATTATATAGCCAAAGCCGTGCATTAAAAAAAAAGATTAGTTGTGTTTCAGTGCTGCTTGTCCTGCAGCAACTTGCGGGATGGCATCTTAACAGCAAGCTGGGCCTTATGCAGTATACCGCCATGGAAGCATTTGTAAGATGGGAGTATTAACTGCAAATGATGACAATAAAATAGCGTTTGCAGCCGGTATTGTTTTTTAAAAAACAAGCTAAATCGACCATACAGTATAGGCAATCAGTGCTTTTTTGAGTACCCCGAAAATGAGGTAAAAGAATATCCTGCTGCAAAAGTAGGCTGCAGGTACAGCCAGCCACCAGCGCAGGTTGAATAGCCTTTTGAAAGCGATTATCAACCAGGGCATCCAGAACACGAGGTGTATCAGTTCAAAACTTTCCGATACCAGAGCGTTGGTAACGGGTGCCATTACAGGGTTATAAAAAATCTTTTCTACAGGCCAGAATAACCACCCTTCAGCCCCCCTGCCAAAAAACTTACCGGGTAAAAAATTAAAAAAAATGAACACCACATAAAAACAGAGATTGTACACCATAAAATGCGTGGAAAGTATCAAAGCGGCTCCGTAATACTTTAATTTTTTGAAAAACAGCAGGAAAAATATCAATGCAAAAAAAGGCAACACCAGAAAAACAAGCGTTTTGCCATAGGCACTCACTTTTTGTTTAAACTTGGTATTCATTGCCGCAGAAGCGGATACAGCGGCAATTACAGGTACTTGTGTACTGCTCACTACAATACTATCACTGTAATCCATATTATAAATGGCTGTACTGCCAGTTGCCGATGTGCCCTCCCTTAGCCATTTGTCGTAGCGCTGCACCACTTCCTCATACTTACGCTGCTCAAGGGTATCAATTGCTGCTACTATCTTGTCATCCAGCGGTTTTGCCCATTTAAACATTGCATAGCCCGAAAGATAATAATAATGATGATCTTCCTTTGACGGTATGTAATCTGCACGGCCGATTTTTGCTACGGCTATAAAAAAAATCACACTTATTACAAGATAAAGCTGTACGGGCTTGGCATACGGCACCCTTATACCTTTCAGGTTCTCTTTAGTTACAAATCCTGGCCTGGTGATGTTGAGCCTGATGGTTCTGAGTACTTTACTTTCAAAATGCAGAAAAAAATCTATTACCTGGTGAAAGAAATGACCGGTACTCAACTGCTTTTCGCTGAACACTTTTTCTCCGCAGATATTACATACTTTGCCGGAAAAAATATGGCCGCAGTTGCGGCAGGTATGTGTTTCAACAGGCACATTCACTTTTTTTATGCGAAACTTCATCATCCTGCCATTTTAGAATGGTGAAAATAATGTAAAAAGCAGAACCGGGCAAATAACTATACATTACTTATGATGAATCCCTCATTTACGTACCTTGCGCATTACGGACAGTAAACAAATGCGTCCTTTAATTGTTACACATACAATGACAAAACAATCTATTACCACATTAGGTCAGTTGAAGAGCTCAGGATACAAACCTGCGAGTATTAAAGACGAAATACGGGAAAACCTCATTAAAAAAATGCAGGCTAAAGAGAATCCCTTCCCTGGCATACTCGGTTATGAGGACTCGGTAATACCCGATACCGAAAGGGCATTGCTCAGCAGGCACAACATCCTGTTCCTTGGCCTGCGTGGTCAGGCAAAAACCCGTATGGCACGCCAGATGGTTGAGCTGCTGGATGAATATATACCCGTAATAGCAGGCAGCGAAATAAACGACGACCCGCTGAAGCCCATCAGCCGCTATGCACAGGATTTAATTGCAGAAAAAGGTGACGATACCCCCATTGCCTGGTTGCACCGCAGCCAGCGCTATGGCGAAAAATTAGCTACGCCGGATGTGAGTGTAGCCGATTTGATTGGTGATATTGACCCCATTAAAGCAGCCAATCTCAAGCTGAGCTTTGCCGACGAAAGAGTACTGCATTATGGCATCATCCCCCGCAGCAACCGCTGCATCTTTGTCATCAACGAATTACCCGATTTACAAGCAAGGATACAGGTTTCTCTTTTTAACATTCTGGAAGAAGGCGACCTGCAGATACGGGGTTTTAAACTGCGCCTGCCCCTTGATGTACTATTTGTATTCACCGCCAATCCCGAAGATTATACCAACAGGGGCAGCATTGTAACCCCATTAAAAGACAGGATACAAAGCCAGATACTGACGCATTACCCAAAATCGCTGGAAACATCATTGGCCATTACCGAACAGGAGGCCGATATTAACCAGCAGCAGTTAGACAAAGTAGTAATAAGCGACCTGGTGAAAAGATTGATTGAGCAGGTGGCTTTTGAAGCAAGGGGCAGCGAATTGGTGGATAAAAAAAGTGGTGTGTCGGCCAGGCTCACCATTGCAGCGTACGAAAATGCGGTGAGTGCAGCCGAAAGAAGGGCCATCATCAACGGCGAAAAACAAACACAGGTTTGGATAAGTGATTTAGTAGGCATCATACCATCCATTACCGGTAAAATAGAATTGGTGTACGAGGGTGAGCAGGAAGGCCCCTACCAGGTGGCATTTAACCTGATGGAAAAAGCCATCCGCACCCAGTTTGCCGAATACTTTCCCAACCCCGATTCTTTCAAAAAAAGAAAAACAAAACCGGAAGCACAGGAAGACAATCCATATAAAGCTGTTACCCGCTGGTTTGATGCAGGTAATTCACTGAATGTGTTCCTTGAAACAAAAGACGAAGACAAAGTGCAGTTGCTGTACAAAGTGGATGGCCTTCATGCATTGGTGAAAAAGTTTTACAAGGCAGCTGGCGATAAGGAAATGGGGCTGCTGATGGAATTTGTATTACATGGCCTGGCTGCACATTCGCTCATCAGCAAAAAAATTGTTGAGGGTAAAATTGAATTTAAGGACCTGATGGGCAGTATGCTCAATATGAGCGACCAATCATCATTAACAGAGGAAGATTTTGATGATTTTGCCTGAGTGGAGAGTTGAGAGTTGATAGTGGAAAGTTGACAGTTGATAGTGGAAAGTTGACAGTTGATAGTGGATAGTTGATAGTGGATAGTGGATAGTTGATAGTGGATAGTTGATAGTGGATAGTTGAGTATTGCTATTGTGTCCTTCGCCGCTGTGTCTCCGCCATTGTATACTTCAACTCAGCAAAAAAATAACCGGCGGGACACGGCGGATTTCAACACCTGTCCACCCACTACATATCATTGTCCTTCGCCGCTGTGTCTGCTATGTAAAAGGCCTTGGCTGCCTTGTCAGTTGAATGAAGACACCATAAAGATAATATTTTTATTTACAGTTATAATAAAACTCCGTCTGCTATGAGCGGTCATCTGTATTTAAACAGCGCCGCAAGTTTT
>JANMDL010000144.1:0-8479 GCA_031376295.1 Chitinophagales bacterium | reverse complement strand
TTTGCGTTAGCGACCATTTGGCACCACCTCCAACTGAGCAATGGGCTACGATGCTGAATGAGTGGAGGGCAATTGTAAAGGATTACGGCATTCCTAATTTTTACGATTTAGGAAGGCAGGGCATTGCACACCAGATAATGGTGGAGCAGGGGCATGTATTACCCGGCAAAGTTTCTATAGGTACTGACAGTCATGCCAACACATATGGGGCTGTAGGTGCTGTTGGCAATGCGATAGGTGTTACTGATGCAGCTATTGCAATGGCAACCGGCAAATGCTGGTTTAGGGTACCCGAAAGTGTAAAGTTTGTTATTAAAGGTGAATGGCAGCCATGGGTGATGGCAAAGGATTTAAGTTTGCACATAATGGGTATGATGCACTGGAACGGCCATTTGATATATAAAACCCTGGAATTTACCGGCCCGGCTATTGAGGCATTGGACATGGCAGGCAGAATGACCCTGTGCAATATGACGGTGGACCTGGGGGCAAAAAATGGCATTGTGGCTCCCGATGAAAAAACAGCCGCTTATTTAAAAGGTGTTGCCAGGGGTGAATGGGATTTTATCAGGAGCGATGATGATGCAAAGTATGATGCGGTATATGAAATAGATGTAACAAATGTAGGCCCCACCGTAAGCAGGCCCGATAAGCTGGATGATGTGGTACCCGTAGAAAAACTGGTGGGCACAAAATTTAATAAAGCATTTGTAGGCACCTGCACCAATGGGCGCACAGAAGACTTTGCCATTATGGCTCAGATACTGAAAGGCAAACAAATTCACCGGGATGTAAATATGATTTGTATTCCTGCAAGTACACAGGTATATTTAGAGTGTTTGCAAAAAGGGTATATTGAAATATTAGTAAAGGCCGGTGCAGCATTTGAAACCAGCAGTTGCGGCCCCTGCGCAGGTATACACACAGGTGTGGCGGGTGATGGTGATATTGTATTAAGTGCAGGCAACCGGAACATGAAAGGAAGAATGGGCAGTAAAAACGCACAAATTTATTTATCAAGCCCTGCTGTAGTTGCAGCAAGTTCAATTAAAGGTGAAATTACTGACCCAAGGTCCGAAAACTGGGATTAATAAAATAAATGTTATGTCAATTATCAGAGGAACATGCTGGGTAGCCAAAACTTATGTGATGAGTTTTGATATGATTATTCAAAAATACTGGACAACGCCGATAGACCCTGCAGAAAATTGCAAGTGGGTGATGGCCGGGGTGGATGAAGCCTTCAACAAAGAAAATGGGTTTAAAGATTTTGGCTATACTTTTATTGTGGCAGGGCACAATTTTGCCGGTGGCGGAAAAAGCATAGAGCACTGTATTACCGGATTGATGGGGGCGGATATTAAAGCAGTGTTTGCAACTTCCTTTGCAAGATTGCAGTTTCGCAATGCCATTAATTACGGGATGCCTTTTATAACAGCAAGAGCTATGAATGAAGGGTGTGATACCGGTGATGAATTAGCATACGATACTTCAACAGGTATTATAAAAAACCTGACCAAAGGAACTGAATTTCAAAGCGTACCGGTTGCCCCGTTTGTTGCAGAGGTTGCCGCTGAGGGCGGTTTGATGAATTTTATACGGAAGAAGATAGCAGATGGTTTGATACAGGATTTACATTAAATTACCTGCCCGGGTTGTAAGGTGAGGCAGGTAAAAAACTTCAACAGGCTTTGGCCTTTTAACAGCATGAGAGAAAATTTATTAAAGAAAAGGTTGCTTGCTAAGAAAGCTTCTTACGGCGTTATTTCGCCAACTGCAGACCCCGTTATCTGCGAATACATTGGCTTATGCGGCATGGATTTTTATATTATGGATGCTGAACATGGGGCAGTAACGGTACATGAAGCAGCACACATGATAAGGGCATGCGAAACA
The DNA here is from genome assembly GCA_031376295.1 of Chitinophagales bacterium. Classification (GTDB taxonomy): domain Bacteria; phylum Bacteroidota; class Bacteroidia; order Chitinophagales; family Chitinophagaceae; genus Ferruginibacter. Next base: position 6,583 of record JANMDL010000144.1, on the reverse strand, counting down.
GCTGGTATTACCCCGCTTGCAAGGATAAATTCATTGGATGAAAAAATGATACTGCAGTATTTTGATGCCGGTTGCATGGGTGTAATGATGCCGGGTACCAATACGGCGGATGATTGTAAAAGGTTGGTGGAATATGTAAAATATTATCCGCAGGGTAAAAGGGGGCTTGGCCCGGTGCGGAGTGCAGATTATATGGCGGGAAAATTATCCCAGGCGGAGTATTTGACATACTCCAATGAACAAACATTGGTATTTCCAATGATTGAAACAGCAGAAAGTTTACGTAATTTGAGTGAAATGGTAAAAACAGACGGGGTGGATGGATTTATACTTGGCCCAAGAGACCTGGCATTAAGCATGGGGTTTGCCGATGGGCCAGCTCATGAAGAAGTGAAGAAAGTAATTAATGACGCCATTGCCATGGTAACCGGTTCCGGAAAAATTTTCGGCACAGTTGCCGCAACAGCAGAGCAGGCAAAAGAGTTGACAGATAAGGGCGTTACTTTATTATTGAACAGTGTACAGGGATTGTTAACGCCATCAATAAAATCATTTCTTGCAAACCGTGTGGTATAACCGCCGTTACTGGAATTTTAAGCATAACTCAATAATTAAATGTCGTTTAGTTAAGCAAATGAACAATCCCGAAGGGATGTTAGTATTATAGAAAATAAGCGGAATAATGGACTAAACCCCGAAGGGGTGATAGAGTGGTGTTACTGAAAATCCTTAATTAAACGACATTGACTCAATAATTAATAACTTAAAAACAGGTTCACATGCCAACAATCGTAGTACTATTTAATTTAAAACAAGGCGCAACTGTTTCAGACTATGAGGCCTGGGCAAAGGCAAAAGATATCCCAACTGTACAATCATTAGGGTCAGTAAATAATTTCAGAATAATGAAGATGGGAAATTTACTGGGCAGCGATACCGCATCTCCTTATCAGTATTGCGAACTGATAGAAGTGCCGGATATGGAAGCCTTTTTTGCTGATTTAGGAAATGAAGCAGTACAGGCCGGGGCAAAAGTATTTAATGAATTTGCCGAAAGCCCGTTTTTTATTGTGTCAAACGATATTTAACATGTACAACTTAAAAGATAAGGTAGCAATTGTAACAGGCAGTGGCCGCCACAAAGGCATTGGCGAAGCCATTGTATTGCGTTTGGCAGGTGAGGGGTGCAGTATCGTTATCAGCGATATTGGCCATGCCAAAGGAAAAGAATTTGCCGCAGAGCATATCGGTGCTGCCGGCGAAATGAATGAAATAGCAGATGCCTGTAAAAAAATGGGTGTAAAAGTGATTGCCATTCCTTGTGATGTAAGAAGTGAAAGTGATTGTGAAAATCTGATGGCCAAAACAGTGGAAATCTTTGGTAAAATCGACATACTTGTAAACAATGCCGGTGTGGGTTATATCATGGAACCGTTTACAGAATTTAAAGAAAGCAGTTGGGATGCAGTGCTTGGCGTTAATTTAAAAGGCGCCTTCCTTTGCAGTAAGCACGCTGCTGTTCAAATGCAGCAGCAGGAAACAGGAGGCAGTATCATAAACATTGCCTCACAGGCGGCTAAGAGCGGGTTTCCGTTTGCGGCTGCGTATACTGCCAGCAAGCATGGTTTGCTTGGGTTAACCAGAAGCAATGCTGTTGAGCTGGGTAAATATAAAATAAGGGTGAATGCTGTTTGCCCCAATCACATTACAACCGGCCTGGGCGACTGGCAGAATAAATTTTTCAGTGAAAAGCTGGGGATGGATTATGATACGTATTTAAAAGCGATAGTAGATAAGAACCCGCTGGGAAGAACAGGTGTGGTAAATGATATCGCAAAAGCAGTGGCTTTTTTATGCAGTGATGAAGCAAGTTATATTACAGGAGAGGCAATGAATGTAACAGGAGGCGAAGAGTATCATTAACACCCCCGAATCCCGGAAGGTGAATAGTATGGTTATAATTGAACTGGTAAATAGAAGTTGCAGCAGGAGAATAATGGGGCGCAGGTTTTTATGCCGGCATTCATCCCGGGTATGCGGTGTATGCAGCAACTGCCTTGCAATAAAAGTTTAATAGGAGTAATAAAGTGCAGTACAAAAAATGAAATTAGGAATAGATATCGGCGGAACATTTACTGACCTGGTATTGCTGGATGAAAGCAACGGGATATTGTATTTCGGCAAAACACTCACCACCTATCCCGACCCAACTTTGGGTATTTTAAATGGCGTTAATGAGTTGCTCCTGCAGCATGGCAAGCCTGTTTCGGCTGTACATACACTGGTACATGGTACTACCTTGGTTACCAATGCGGTAATTGAGCGCAAAGGTGCAAAAACGGCATTGATTACCACCATGGGATTTGAAGATGTGCTGGAAATTGGCCGTGAAATGCGGTACGATATTTACGACATTTTTATTACGATGCCCAAGCCTTTGGTGCCAAAGCGTTTCCGGAAAGGGGTAAAAGAAAGAATGGATAAAAACGGGCAGGTGCTGGAAAAATTACAGGTGGCCGATGCCGAAAAAATCATGCAGCAATTTCAAAGGGATGGGATACAAAGTGTGGCGGTTTCGTTATTGCACAGTTATGCCAACAACAGCCATGAAAAACTGATTGGCGATTTGGTAAAGAAAAAATTCCCCGGCATAACCTGTTCGTTAAGCAGTGAAGTAATGCCGGAAATAAGGGAATACGAAAGAACATCGGCCACGGTAATGAACGCTTATGTGCAGCCGCTTACCGGGCAATACTTAAAAAATCTGAAAGCAAAACTGACGGTGCTTGGATTCGGCGGAATCATTCACATTATGAACAGTGCCGGCCGGCTTACCACCATTGAAGGTGCCAGAAAAACACCGGTACAATTACTGGAAAGTGGCCCTGCCGGTGGTACCATGGCTGGCGTATACTTCGGAAAACTGATTGGCAAAAAAGATTTATTGGCATTTGACATGGGTGGTACTACAGCCAAAGCATCCATGATAAGGAATTTGCAGCCGGAGATTACCAATCATTTTGAAGCAGCAAGGGAAAAACGGTTTAAGAAGGGAAGTGGTTTGCCGGTTCGTATCCCGGTAATTGATATGATTGAAATTGGCGCTGGCGGCGGAAGCATTGCACATATCAATCATTTGGGTTTGCTTACGGTTGGTCCCGAAAGTGCGTCAAGTACACCAGGCCCCGCCTGTTACAACCGGGGGGGCGAAAATCCAACGGTAACAGATGCAGATTTAATCCTCGGTTATCTGAATGAGGATTATTTTCTTGGAGGAACGATGAAATTGAGAAAAGATTTGGCCATAGAAGCGATGAAGAAAAAAATTGCAACACCATTGGGTATATCAGTTGAGGCAGCAGCCTGGGGCATACACAGGATAGTGAATGAAAATATGGCGAACGCTGCAAGGGTACATATAATAGAGAAAGGGCTGGACCCCCGTTTTTTCAGTATGCTGGCATTTGGTGGCGCAGGCCCGGTGCATGCATTTCATGTAGCCAGGTTAATGAATGCGCCACAGTTAATTATACCGGCAGGTGCAGGCGTGTTAAGCGCATTGGGTTTTTTAGTAAGTCCTGTTGCCACAGAAGAAATTACCAGTTACGTATGCCGCTTAGATAAAATGGACTGGAACAAAGTGAACGCAATGATTGAGGAAATGAAAACAAAAGGGTTTGATTTTTTAATAAAGGCAGGAATTGCAAAGAAACAGGGTATTGTAAAAATAGTTTCTGATATGCGGTACAGTGGCCAGGGACATGAAATTACAGTTGTTATTCCAGCCGGTAAGCTGGGTGTAAAATCAATGGCAGAAATAGAGCAGAACTTTATAACAGAATACCGGCTGCGTTATGGCAGAAGTATTGAAAATATTCCGGTTGAATCTGTAACATGGCGGGTGCTGGTGAGCGGCCCTTCACCCGGATTGATTCCAAAGCAGGCAGTTGTTGGCACACACAGTAAAGCTGTTAAAGGCAGTCGCAGGGTATATTTTGGAAATGGATATGAAGAAGCACCTGTGTACGACAGGTATGCCATTGAAGTAAATAAAAAAATAAACGGCCCCTGTATTATTGAAGAATTTGAAAGCACAACAGTAATTGGAAAAGATAGTACGGTGATGATTGATAAGTTTAAAAATATTATTATTGATTTAAAACAGCAACCAGGCTTTGCAGGGGTATAAAACCTGAAAGGCCAATGCCAAAAGGAATGAAAAAATTTGATGCGATAGAACTTTCTGTGCTTTGGTCAAGGCTTATTTCAATTGTAGATGAAGCCGGTACTACTTTACAGCGTACAGCATTCTCTTCTGTAACCAGGGAGAGTGCCGACTTTGCCGTGGTGCTGATGGATACCAGGGGGCAATCATTGGCGCAAAGCAGTGTAAGTGTACCTTCCTTTTTAGGCGTATTGCCTTTTTTGGTTAAAGCATTAATCAAAGATTATTTTCCTGTAAACACATGGAAAGCCGGAGATGTGGTTATTACAAACGATCCCTGGTTATGTGCCGGGCATAAGCCGGATATCGGGATAGTTACCCCAATTTTTGCAGCATCGCCCAACCGCTCAGGGGGAGCAGCTTTAATTGGCTTTATTGGCTGTATAGCACATTCACCTGATATTGGCGGAACACTTTGGGGCGCCGGGGCAAAAGATTTTTATGAAGAAGGGTTATACATTCCCCCAATAAAACTGTATGATGCAGGAAAAGAAAATACAACCCTTTTTTCAATCCTGTCAACAAATGTAAGGGCAGCCAGTCAAACAGTTGGTGATATCCTTGCCCAGGTTGCCGCAAATGACCAGGGCATCCGTTCACTGCACCGCATGATGCAGGAAAATGGTTTGACAGCAATAGATGCACTGGGCAAGCAAATTATTGCCGCATCAGAAAAAGCAATGAGGGCTGCCATAAAAGCAGCGCCCAACGGTACTTACAAAGCTGAATACGATGCAGACGGCGATGGCATAAAGGAACCGGTAACATTCAAATGTGCCGTTACCATCAAAGACGATGAAATTTTTGTTGATTACACGGGAACGTCGCCTGCACATAGTCTTGCCATCAATGCCGTATTAAATTATGTATTTGCTTACACGGCCTATCCCATAAAATGTATTTTCAGCCCCGAAGTACCTAATAATGAAGGAAGTTTCCGGCCAATACATGTGTATGCCCCCGAGGGGTGTTTGCTCAATGCACAAAAACCTTCGCCGCTTGGTGCAAGAAATGTAACCGGTAATTTGCTGCATGGCCCCATTATGAAAGCGCTGAGTAAAGCAGTGCCCGGTAAAGTACAGGCAGATTGTGGTGCGGCGGTTTGGGTGATGGTACTCAGCGGAAAGCGGGATGACGGAACAGAGTTCGTTGAATATTTATTCCTTGCCGGTGGTTACGGTGGCCGTAAAGGGCTTGATGGTGAACCCACCTTGTGTTATCCCACCAATGTTGCCAATGTTCCAATAGAAGTTTTTGAAAATGATGCGCCCGTTTTAGTAACAGAGAAAAGTATCATTGCAGGTAGTGGTGGTGCAGGAAAGTACAGAGGGGGAAACGGGCAGCGCTTTGGGTATAAAAACATAGGTAAACATGCCATCCAGATATCAAACGTTACCGAAAAAATAAATAACCGGGCTTATGGCCTGTTTGGAGGCAAAGAAGGGAAAAAGGGAAGGGTTTTTATACGAACTTTAGCAGGTAAAAAAAGATTTACGCCGCCAAAAGGGCATGATAAATTATTACCGGGCGAAGAGCTGGTGATGGAGTTGCCGGGAGGCGGGGGGTATGGGAAAATTTAATTAATTCAATTCATTCAAATCTGTATGAGCAAATTATTTCAACTAAAAATTCAGCTTAAAAATATCAAGCCTGCCATTTACAGAACAGTGCAGATTCCGGACAGTGCCAATTTTTTCCTGTTGCACAAAACAATACAGGATGCAATGGGCTGGTTTGATTGCCACCTGTTCCAGTTTTTTAAAGACAGAGGCACTCCCATTTCAATACCAGACAGGCAAAATGACTGGGAAGAAGTAAAAGATGCAAGAAAAATAAAGCTGCGGGATTATTTCACTGAAGTTAAAAAATCTATCACATACGAATACGACTTTGGCGATGGATGGGAGCATACGGTAACTTTAGACAAAATATCAGATAATGATAAAAAAGTAAATTATCCTGTTTGCATAAAAGGCAAAAGAAATTGCCCGCCGGAAGATTGTGGCGGGCCCTGGAGATATGAAAATTTTCTTGCTGCAATTGCCGATAAAAAGCATCCTGAACATAAGGAAACCCTGTATTGGGTTGGCGGGGAGTTTGACCCCGAAGCCTTTGAAATAGATGGTATTAACGAAGTATTAAACGGCATTAAAATAAAATTATGAGTTACCAGTTGCCTCCTGTGTGGACTAAACTGCAGCAACATGCTGTATTCCCTGAATTCAATCACGATGAACGGGCACGCTATAATTTTTTATCCAACCTTAACCGGTTTGTAAGTACGGTTATTGCACCCGGTAATAAAATCGCTTATGATAAAAGAGTGGAGCCGGCTTTTAAAAAAGAAAATGGCAGAAC
>JANMDL010000142.1:0-2279 GCA_031376295.1 Chitinophagales bacterium | reverse complement strand
ATCAGCCAGCAGGGGCGAAAGATTGAGTTCCACCACACCAAATAACTGGCTGGGTGCATTTAACCCTGTATAATAAAACTCATCTGTTTTTACGGCACTTATCAGCAGTTGGCATTTTCCTGCCGGTAATGCGCTGAGGTTAAAAATGAGATCGCACTGTCCGCCATCGTTGATTACAGATACCGGGTTCACCTGTACATCTGTAAGCAGGTGTTTTACTTTTGCGGCTCCCGGCCCAATGGGTGCAGCATGATGGAAGCGGTAAATTTCACCTGACTTTTTTATCCTGTCATCAGCAGTGCTTACACCTGCAGAAAGTTTTGACAAATGCAGGTTTGTACGTGTAGCCAGCAGGTCGGTTACCTCATTGGAAAAATAAAAGGTTTTTTCTGTATCGGTGGTTACCGGCAGTTCGTTGTAATTAATCATGGCAGGATTGCGCATCAGGCCCAAAAAGCTGAGTTTATCTCCTTTTTTGGGAGAAAAGCGGAGCAATTCGTTGGGGCCCAGTGTGCCATTGGTACGTACCATTACTGTAAAGCCGCCCTTGCCGTGATTAGCCCTGAAAATCAGTCCCAGCCGCTTCATCAGTTCCTGCGTTTCGGCTGAGGGCACAAAAGAAAGATCAGGAACAGGTGTGGTACTGTATTTTGCACAAACCTTGTTCTCGTAAAACAGTTGTGTTACTGCAAGGCTTAATAATTCGCTGTATTTTACCTGTAATCCGTCCATTAATTTTCAGCAATTTTAAATTCTGTTACAGATGGGGCTTTTTCTTTGCCCCTGGTATCAAATATGGTGAGCATCTTTACCTTATACATTACATTGGGTATGTACTTGGTACCCAGCATGCTCCACAAATTAAACTGGTGCTCAAAACTCAGCCCGTACAGTTTAAAACTTAATCTTTCTATCAGTTGCCAGGGCTTGTTTACCGGGTCGGTTACCGATGCATTTAAAGCAGGAAATTGCTGCTCTGTAAAAATGGAGTTGACCTGGAAAAAACTGATTACACTGCCTAGGTCACGCAGGGCAGTTTCGTAATGGTTGTTGTGTGCTGCAAACAGTAAAAATAAATCCAGTTCCACTGGCGGGTTCAGCTTTATAAACTGCTTATCATCTGTTGGCATAAAATAGGGCCGCTTACCCTCCCTCATTTCTTCTTCCACGCCGGCAAGCATAAGTGTGATATGTGTAGTGTCGGTAATATTCACATTACCGTTGGGCAATGCAACCGGCTTAAGATCCACAACGTGTCCTGAGCTGTATTGTGCGGGGTCCTGCTCCCTGTCAACTATATAGGCATCCAGTTCTTTTTTTATAAATTCCAGCGCTGTACGTATCATACCAAAATCTGTTATAAGTTTTACTATCCCGCTTTAATACGGGCAATACAATACTGTTTGGCTTTTCAGCCATTTTTTTTATACCAAAGCAATACCATGTTCACATTGCCATACCAACTGTGAATGAAGTGGAAAATCACTCCAACCGGTATAACAGTATATCATTTCATGTTGCTTTTTGCAACCCTGTTTGCTTAATTATTTTTTATAATTAAGCCCTAAGCGGAACTTTAAATATATCCCCTATTGCAACCGGGGTGGTTTTTGCTGGTTAAGGTCATTTTGAATACGTAGTAATATGTGTGATGTGATAGTGAACAGCAAATATATAATGGTATTTTATATTTGTCAATACCACAAAGTGGGTATCGGGTGTTAAATTTTTGTAAAGGGTTGGTTTGGTTAAAAGTTTAAGGTTTAATGTTGGTTGGAGGGTTGGTTAGCTTTGATTTAAGTTTTGTGATGCGGCACAAACATCAACAGGGGCAGATGCAGGTAGTTGCCCGGGTTTATCCGCAAGAGCCTTTGGCGGATATTCGGGTAGCAGCTCTTTTCTGCGCCGGGGTCTCATGCTAGCGCACATAGCCCACGCTATGAAGGCCCCGCCGGTACGGAATTGATATACAAACTAACGGGATTAGATAATTGCTTTGTGTTAAAGAAATTTTATAATGAGGATGGGATTTTATTTTTTAGATTTTGTTAACAGGGGTTGGTTAGTTATGGGTTGGTTATTAGAAGGAAGTAGTTAGCAGGAAGTAGTTAGCAGGAAGTAGTTAGTAGGAAGTAGTTAGTAGGAAGTAGTTAGCAGGAAGTAGTTAGCAGGAAGTAGTTAGCAGGAAGTAGTTAGTAGGAAGTAGTTAGTAGGAAGTAGTTAGTAGGAAGTAGTTAGCAGGAAGTAGTTAGACTCTTGCTGCTACTGGCTTTTCTTTT
>JANMDL010000140.1:0-4523 GCA_031376295.1 Chitinophagales bacterium | reverse complement strand
ATAATGATACAGGATATTTTTATGTAAAATTGATTATCAGGGATAAATTGGGTTGCCTTGATTCATTGCTGTATCCCATACCAATAAGGGTAAGTGCGCCTGCGGCTGTATTTGGTGCCGATGTACAGTTGAGCTGCTTAGTGCCGCTGAAAGTAATATTTACAGATACTTCCCGGCAAAACGGGAGTAATGTAATTGTAAACCGCCAGTGGAACTTTGGTGATGGCTCACCTTTGTACAATACCAACCTGGATACTGCCATTGCACATTTTTACAATGCCAATACTTATACGGTAAGGCTAACCGTTACAGATGCTATCGGTTGTACATCCACCGTAACAAAGCCCTTAGTGGTGCCGGTAGTTACCACAGGCCCCAAAGCAGGATTTTTTGCCGGGCCGGTTACAAGCTGCGCTTCACCACAAACTGTTGTATTTACTGATACTTCCAAAAAAAGTGGCATCATACCCATTGTTGAATGGCAATGGACATTTGGCGATGGCACACCCGTGCTTTTGAATACAGTTGATACACCCCTTAACCATATTTATACCGGCAACTCCTATGTAAATTTTTACAGCGTTACATTAAGAGTGAAAGATTCTATCGGCTGTACATCCACAGTAACATTGCCTAACTATATAAAACTGTATAAACCAAAAGCAAATTTTTTCAGTTACGATACCTTAAAATGCGGAGCATACAATGTTTTTTTGTACAACACATCGCTGGCTTATAATGCAGTGTACACCTGGTATTATGGCGATGGCACGTCTTCCACAGGTTTTTACGGCTCTCATACTTATGCAACTGAGGGGCAGTATGATATTAAACTGGTGGTAAGGGATGAGAATGGCTGCCTGGACAGTATGACCAAAACATCGTACATAAAATTAGTGCGGCCAAAAGCTGATTTTAAAATTGGTGATACCAGCAAATGCGCACCCGTTGCCATTATATTTACTGACAGCAGCAAGTATGCCAGTGCCTGGCTATGGGATTTTGGCGACGGTGGTACTGGCAGCACCGATAAAAACCCATCACCTCATATTTATGCCCTTCCGGGATTTTATAGAGTTAAATTAATTGTAACAGGTTTAAATGGCTGTGTTGATTCCACCTTTAAATGGATAAGGGTGCGTGGGCCGATAGCCACATTGCTGGCACCGCCTGCTGCGGGTTGCAAGCCATTTACCTTTAATGCAAAAGTGCAGGGCACTTTTATAAATACCTATGCCTGGGATTTTGGTGATGGCACCCCGGTAAATGCGTCCCTGTCAGATTCTGTAATAAGCCATGTATATATAAAAGGTGGTAAGTACCTTCCCAACGTGGTGCTGATAAGCCCCGAAGGATGTCCTTATACATTAAAGGCTTCCGATTCGGTAATTGTAGATTCTGCAAAGGCAGTATTTGCGCCGCTCAGTTCTGTATTTTGTGGTAGTGGTACGGTGTCATTTACCAATCTTTCAAAAACAACTAATTTCTCTTCCTTTACCAATTATGCCTGGGATTTTGGCGATGGCAGCCCGATAGATGGAGCCGCTACCCCCGCACCGCATGTGTATGGCCCCGGTAATTACGATGTATCATTGACAGTTACTTCTTTTTATGGCTGTGTGGATACTTTTATAAAACCACTTGCAGTAATTGTGCATCCTTTGCCTAAGGCTGGCATTGCAGGTGATAGCATCCTTTGTAAACCCGGATTACATGATTATACCAGCGCCATCAGCAGCATCGACCGAATACAAGCTTTCGCCTGGTATGTAAATAATGTGCCTGTAAGTACCGACAGTAATTTGAGCTATTATTTCAGCGGGGGTAACTACACGATTAAATTAATAGTAAGAACAGTTAATGGCTGCTACGATTCTGTGAGCAGAAATATTATTGTTGACTTTGTTTCAGCAGCTTTCAGTACAATTAACCCGGTTCGGTGTGCCAATGATTTGGCAGTGCAGTTTAACAATGGCTCCATCAGCCTGTTCGGTGGCAGCAGCAGTTTGTGGAATTTTGGCGATGGAACGGGCAGTGCTTTAATTAATCCACCTGTGCATATTTACCCCGGCTATGGCAACTACGATGTATCGCTGCTGGTTACCACGGTGCATGGCTGTAAAGATAGTGTAAAGATAAGCCCCGCGGTAAAAATACACCCCCTGCCCAGGGCAGGCATTGCGGGCGACAACATCCTCTGCAGACCAGGGCTGCATAGTTATACCAGTGATATTACCAGCATCGACAGGATACAAACTTTTGCCTGGTATATAAATGGTGTACAGGTAAGTGCCGACAGCAACCTCAATCATTATTTCAATGCAGGTAATTATACAGTTAAAATAGTAGTGCAAACAGTTAATGGCTGTTACGATTCTATCAGCCGCAATATTATTGTGGATCTTGTTGTGCCGGCTTTTAGTGCGGTTAACCCCGTGCGTTGTGCCAATGATTTGTCAGTGCAGTTTAACAATAACTCTGGTACCCAGTTTGGTGCCAGCGATTATTTATGGAACTTTGGTGATGGTACCGGCAGCAACTTAGCCAATCCGCCTGTGCATGTGTATCCCGGCTATGGCAACTACGATGTATCCCTGCTGGTAACAACAGTGCATGGCTGTAAGGATAGTGTGGCGATTCGCCCGGCTGTAACGATACATCCTTTGCCTAAGGCTGGCATTGCAGGTGATAGCATCCTTTGTAAACCCGGATTACATGATTATGCCAGCGCCATCAGCAGTATCGACCGAATACAAGCTTTCGCCTGGTATGTAAATAATGTGCCTGTAAGTGCCGACAGTAATTTGAACCATTATTTTAATCCTGGCAACTATACAATAAAGTTAGTAGTAAGAACAGTTAATGGCTGTTACGATTCTATCAGCCGCAATATTATTGTGGATCTTGTTGTGCCGGCTTTTACTGCGGTTAACCCCGTGCGTTGTGCCAATGATTTGTCAGTGCAGTTTAACAATAACTCTGGCACCCAGTTTGGTGCCAGCGATTATTTGTGGAACTTTGGTGATGGTACCGGCAGCAACTTAGCCAATCCGCCTGTGCATGTGTATCCCGGCTATGGCAACTACAATGTATCCCTGCTGGTAACAACAGTGCATGGCTGTAAGGATAGCGTGGCGATTCGTCCGGCTGTAACCATACATCCATTGCCTTCTGCAGCAGGTATTATTGGAGACAGCATCCGCTGCAAACCGGGTGTATACAATTACAATAGTGTTATCAATTCAATCGACCGTATTCAATCCTTTAACTGGAAAGTAAACGGAGTTTCAGTAAGTGCCGACAGCAACCTGAATCACTATTTTAATGCAGGTAACTACATTATTAAATTAGTAGTAAGAACGGTTAACGGTTGCCCCGATTCCATCAGCAGAAATATTATTGTTGATTCGGTAACGGCGGCATTCAGTGCCATAAACCCGGTGCGCTGCGGTGATGATCTTACCGTTCTGTTCAATAACCTGTCTGGCAGTAAATTTGGTATTGCTTCTTACTTGTGGAACTTTGGCGATTTAACTGCTTCAACCCAGCAAAACCCACCACCGCATGTATATCCACGTTTTGGCATTTATGATGTGTCGCTGCTGGCGGTATCGGTGCATGGTTGCAGGGATAGTGTCAAAATTGATTCAGCCGTTACCATTTACAGCCTGCCCTCCGCCCTTATTGATGGCGACAGTATTCATTGCAAACCCGGCATGTATCAATATCGCAGCGTAGTAAACACGCTGGATGCTGTACGGTCTTACCAGTGGAAAGTGAATGGCAATGTTGTTGGTTCATCTGCCAACCTGCAATACAGTTTTTCAGCAGGTGCTTACCAGGTAGAATTAAAAATATTGACTGATAATAATTGCAGTAACACAGTAACCAGAAATATTATTATTGATTCGGTAAGGGCACGTTTTTCTGTAAACAGACCCATCCGCTGCGGCAGCAATGATTTGACCGTGAGCTTCAACAATCTTTCAGGTAGTAAATTTAATATTACCAATTACACATGGCTTTTTGGTGATGGGCAAAACTCGGCACTCATTACGCCGGTACATACTTATGCAGCCCCCGGCACTTACGATATTGAGTTAACAGCCATATCGGAACACGGTTGTACCGATACAGGGCGTATTACAGCAGGGGTGGTGATTTACAAAACGCCCACTGTAAAAATTAATGGGGTTACTGAAAAGTGTATGAAGAATACACTTGCATTTACAGCACAAATAGTTTCAGAAGATGCTGTTGCCAGCCTGCAATGGAAAGTAAACGGAATACCTGCTGGTAACGGTACCACGCTGAATTACTTTTTTGCAAATGCAGGAACCTACAGCGTTGTATTAGATGCAGCCACTACTTACGGCTGTGCAGTATCCGACACCTTTGCGGTGGTGATTCGCCCATTGCCCATACCCAATGCCCAACCCAATACCACGGTATGCGAGGGCAGTTCAGTTCGGTTGCGTGCATTCGATGGTGTTGGTTACGAATGGTCGCCTGCGGCAACCCTG
>JANMDL010000701.1:0-8262 GCA_031376295.1 Chitinophagales bacterium | reverse complement strand
GCAGCACATAATCGTCAGTATTCTTATCCATCATGGCATAATCAACAGTTGGCATCAGGATAACATCCGAATTGATTACTGCATTTTTTTGATTGGAAACTGCATCATTAAAAGTAAATGCCGATTTAAACACCAACGGATCCGCTTGCGGCTGTTTCAGTTTCAGTTCTACCAAAACCGATTTCAATTCTTCTGAAAAAATATCCCTGAATGGGATGATGAGTGTGTTGCCCTTTTGCTCAAACCTGTAGCCATATACTTTTACCACGGTAACATTAGCCGGCAATTCCAGTTTAACGGATGCTTCCTGCGCAACTACTTCCAGCAAGCCCTTCATTTCCTTACTAAAGATGGGTGGTATATTTTCAGGCTTATCAATAAAATAATAATTACCAATACCATATTCAGCAAGTTCTGTCAGCATTTTTTCATCAAAATCAGCACCCACTCCAAATGTGGAGAGTGTTATCCGGTCGGTGGTTGCCCATTTGTTGGCAACAGAGTCGAGGCTTTTGCGGTCGCTGATGCCTGTATTGGCCAGACCATCAGTCAACAGCAGCACCCTGTTAACATGCTGTTGTTCAAAATATTTTTTAACTTCATCATACCCGCTGAACATACCGCAACTCATACAGGTACCCCCAGCCACGTTGATACCCGCAATCATTCTTTTTAACTGTTCTTTATTACCCGCTTTGGTGGATGGCACCAGTACTTTTACACCCGACTCGTAAACAACCACCGATACCCTGTCGTTCGGATCCAGGTTATCCACCACAAATTGGGCAGCTTTTTTGCAATATTCCAGTTTATCGCCCATCATAGAGCCGCTTCTATCCAGCACCAATGCAATATTCAAAGGTACCCGTTGGGCAGCGCTGGCTGTGTGTTTGGCAGCTTTCGCCTCCAGGTAAAGAAAAAAAGAAGAATCCGGCTGGTTGATAAAAAAAGGGCTGTTAGACCACATTTTGTACCCAATGGTGCTACCGGCAGGTATATCCACACCGCCAGTATCATTAAAAACCTGGTTCATGGAAAAGGGTTGACGCTTTGCGGAAGCAACATCACTAAAACTGATTAAAGTAAAAACAGTAATAACTGCAAAAAATGCCATTGCGGCAGCGGTAAATAACTTGTTTTGGCGCATACGAGTTGATTTTGTTTACTGGGTGAGATGCAATATTTGGGAAATTTACACAGGCATACAAGCCTTTGAGGGGTATTTAACAATATTTTAAGTTTACTGCGGCAGCGCAAAAAATAGTAGCAACAGGTAAGTTGATGCCTAATATCCAATATATTTGTAAGCACATTACATATAACAACCTTAGCAGCGTAAGCAAGCAACAACAATGGAACTGACCCAGGAACAATACGACATTATCAATTCCACCGGTGATATAAAAATCAACGCTGTTGCCGGGTCTGGTAAAACAACCACTGTAATTGAGTATGCCAAAGCAAGGCCAAAAACCAGTAAAATACTCTACCTGGCTTTTAATAAGTCGGTAAAGCTGGAGGCTGTTAAGAAATTTTCCGATGCAGGGCTTAGCAATGTAAAAGTGGAAACAGCACATTCCCTCGCCTATAAAAACATCGTTTACCGCCACAGCTACAAGGTGAGGCCGCTGGGATATAAAACCAATGAAATAGCTGAACTACTGAACCTGCAGGGCAGTGGCGAAAAACATGCGGAGCATATTGTGGCCAATCATATCGGCAAATTCATTGCTTATTTTTGTAACAGCAACAAACAAAAAGTACAGGATCTGAATTACCTGGATGTGGTTACGGATAACAAAGCAAGGGCTTTTGTAAAAACTTACTATGCTTATATTGAAAGCCAGGCAAGGTTGCTGCTGGCCAAGATGGACAAGGGAGAGATTGATATTACGCATGATTTTTACCTCAAAAAATACCAGTTATCGAACCCTGTATTGCATTTCGATTTTATACTTTTTGATGAAGGGCAGGATGCCTCACCTGCCATGCTTGATATTTTTTTAAAGCAGCGGGCTACAAAAGTGATTGTTGGTGATACCCACCAGCAGATTTATGGCTGGCGCTTTGCTATTAACTCACTTGAAAAAGCTGATTTCACCACTTTTCATCTTTCAACCAGCTTCCGCTTCAGCCAGGATATTGCCAACCTGGCAATGGAAGTACTCTCCTGGAAAAATCATATTGATGCATATAAACCCATCCCTATTACCGGTATGGGGAACCTTGTTGAAATTAAAACCAAGGCTGTACTTGCCCGTACCAACCTTGGGCTGCTGCTGAAGGCAATTGAATACATTACGGAGAAAGCCGAAATAAAGACTATTTATTTTGAAGGCAATATCAATTCGTACACTTATGCTGATGAAGGTGCCTCACTTTATGATGTGCTTAATCTTTACAACGCCAGTCATTACATGATAAAAGACAAGCTGATAAAGGCGATGAAGGACATGGATGAACTGGAAGAGTATATTGAAAAAACGGAGGATGTTCAGCTGGGCATGATGGTTGAGATAGTAAAACAGTATGGCAACAAAATACCCGGACTGATTAAGCAATTAAAAGAAAAGCATATTGACAGCGATGAGAAGGAAAAGGCCGAAATTATTTTCTCCACTGTTCACCGTTGCAAAGGAATGGAGTATGATGCCATCCATCTTGTAAACGATTTTATTACAGAAGAGAAATTGGTATTTGGTAAGGGCAGCAATAAAAAGGACCCAACAGAAATGGATGCTGCAAAGCTGAATGAAGAAATCAATCTTTTATATGTGGCTGTAACAAGGTGCAGGAATGATATTTATATTCCTGAAGCGCTGATGCCGGGTAACCTGGCTGGTTCTCCGCAGATACATATTATTAAAGAACTGAGTGAAGAAGAAAAGAAAAAAGCAGATTTTGCCAGCAGCCAGCTTATGACGCTCCAGAAACTTAAACAGAAAACAGGAAAACCCGGAAAAACTTTTTCGGTTGAGGCTGCAAGGCTGCAACACAAGGGAGCCTATTATCCCTGGACGGCTCAACTTGACGAAGCACTTACGGTTATGTTTTGCGAAGGTGCTGACATTAATAAAATGGCTGACCATTTTGGCAGAACAAAAGGTGCCATTAATTCAAGAATTAAAAAACTGGAGTTGAGGGAATTGTATGGATAATGCGGCTTTAGCTCAAAGCATGCTACTGCAGCACCGCATGGCCAAACAGCACCCCAAATGGCTCGCACCAAATCAGTACATTATTATATGTACCAGTATTGTGTGTTGAAGCCAAAGGATAAGAAAAATTACCACTGGCAGCTTTGAGATTGCCAAGGTTGATATAATCGGTAATACCGGTATTTTTAGAAAGCCACACCCTTAAGGAAGGACCATTATCAGTGCTGAAGTTTTCAAACACCAGATACTTTTGGCCTGAAACATCCACCACTTTTACCGTACCCGATGTTGCATGTGCATTGCTTGCAAAGCTGCCCATCGAAATCTTTGTTCCTGTGGGCAAGGTTTCCTGCACTCCGGCATCTGAACCATTTTTTTTACAAGCTGCAAATAAAAACAAGTTGCTTACCAGGATGAGTGACAATAATTTCATAACAGATTTTTTCTTATGTACGTACATTTGACTGTTGCGGATTGCAACGGCAGGTGATAATTTAATATTGATTTATGGAACAGCAATTAAAAAAGAAGATAAAATGGATGCTCATTTTTTTTATAGTGGCGCTTGTACTCAGCGGTGTTACTGCTTTTCCGGTGTATACGGAGCTTAAATGGGCAAAGGATCACCATCTTATTGACACCGGCAGTATGATGGGTAAATGGCTGCAAAAAGTGTGGGAAGGGGTGGATGAAACCAACAGCAAACATCATTTTATGTTTTATGGGTACGATTGGCTGGCTTTTGCACATATTGTGATTGCAATGGCCTTTATCGGTCCGCTGAAAGACCCCGTAAAAAATATATGGATTATTGAATGGGCCATGCTGGCCTGTGCTGCAATAATACCATTGGCGCTAATCTGCGGCATTATCCGTGATATACCCTGGTTTCATATCCTTATTGATTGCAGTTTTGGCATACTGGGAGTAATTCCGCTGTACATCACCCGCAAGTGGATAAAACAACTGGATGCACTGGAAGAATTGTAAACAAAGCAGCACATCAGCCCCAGCTGTAAGCTGTATCAGTTACATTTCATGCTGCCGATTATCTTTAATGCTGTTTCTTTATACACATCATCCCTACCACCTTCGCAGGTGTATGTAGCCAGTACCAGCCTTCCTTTGTTAATAGCAATCCGCTGTATAAAACCTACTGCCATGCCGCCGCTTTTACTGTTGCCTCCGTAAGAAACTTCTCTGGCATCCATACCCAGCCATTTGATTGTTTTGGAATAATACAGTACAAAATTGTCAACCGCAGTGGGTATCTTGCTTTCCACGGCATCGGCAATATCCTGCATTTTTACCCCCTCTCCGCCATTGGGCAACTCTCTTACAATCACATTTAGGTTTTCCTTAAACTTATCACTGTCGTTTTCAACCGGAGAAGTAACCATAAACACTGCTTTTTCATTGGTAGTTTTCAACGTCCAGTTTGTGGGATATTTAACCGTAATATTGTTGGCGGCATCTGTATGAGACAACCACTCCTGTACAACCGGTTTTGCTGTTGCTGCCGGCTTTATAACAGCCTGGGCAAAGCCTTTAGATGCAGTACTGAGCGCAATAACCGAAAGGATAATCTTATACATGATTGATGGTTTATATTTCAAAGATATGTTTTTACCCCGTAGCCGCTATACCCTGCTGCGGGTATTATGCAAACTGCTGAATAAAATCTGTTACCTGTTTATTGAATGCTGCTCCCTGTTCAAACAGAAATTCATGTTCGATAGGAATAACACAAATGGGAAGATCAGCTATTTCTTTTTCAAACTTCTGCAGCCGTACCGCATCTTTTTCGGTAGTCAATATCATTTTATTGGGGGCTGCAATCGCTGCAAATTGCTTTTTGATGTCTTCCAGATCGTTAATGGAAAAAATATGGTGGTCGGCATAGCGCAGCATTTCGTATGTATGCACATGCTTCACCAAAAAATCTTTAATTGGCCGGGGGTTGGCAATGCCGCAAATCAGCAGTATCTCTGTTTCTGCTGTAAAATTTACCGGCTCCCTGCTGAACAGGTGATAAGGTTGCACATAGTGTATCCTGGTAAAATACACAGACTGATTTTCTGCCGGTTTAATCTCCTTCACCAATTCGTTGCGCTCCTGCTCAGTAAGTGTTCCGGGGCATTTGGTTACCACAATCACATCGGCTCTTTTACTGCTGCTGCGTACATCCCTCAGGTCGCCTGCGGGCATCATAAAATCCCGTGTGTATAAATTCCTGTACTCCGTAAGCAATATATTTAACCCGGCCTTTACCTGCCTGTGCTGAAAGGCATCATCTAAAATAATTACACCGGTTTGCGGCCTGCCGTGCAGCAATTGCGGTATGGCAACCAGCCGCTCTTCGCCTACAGCCACCGATACGTCAGGGTATTTCTGGTGAAACTGCATGGGCTCATCTCCTATCTCCAGTGCTGTTGTGGCTTCATCTGCAATAGCAAAGCCTTTGGTTTTACGCTTATACCCCCTGCTTAATGTGGCTACATGATACCGGGATTTCAGCAGGCGTATCAAATATTCTGCCATAGGGGTTTTTCCAGTGCCTCCCACTGCCAGATTGCCCACACATATTATAGGAAAGTTGAAGCTTGCTGATTTGAAAATATTTTTATTGAAAAGATAATTGCGCAGCCAGATAACGCCGCCATACAGCAGCGAAAAAGGGAACAGTAAATAACGAAAGCTTCTGAGCATAGTTAACCTTTATAGGCCATCAAAACCTGTAAATATCACCGGGTGTTATGCAATAGTCCAGCCGCACATCATACCGGTTGGTATCGGCAATTTTATCAACCGGATCAAAGTAACTGAATCCTACTTTCACCACATCATCCCTGCACTCTTTTAAAAATTTATCATAATGTCCCTTGCCATATCCTACCCGGTATCCCCTTTTGTCGAATGCCAGCAAAGGCACCAGCACCATGTCAATCTCTTCAGGAAAAAGCTCCATGCCTTCTACCGGTTCTTCAATGCCATATTTGTTCTTTTCAAAAACAGTTTCATCATTCACCGCCATGGCATGCATCGTTTCACCGCCAGCATCAATAACGGGGTAAAAAAGTAATTGCCCCGGGTTTTTAAAATAGCAATAATCGGTTACCAATTGTGTATTAAATTCATTCCTGCTTTCAAAAGGTGCAAAAGTCATTATCAGGGAGGGAATCTCCATATCCATCTGCTGAAACTGTATCAGCATCAGGTCATCCATCCGGTTCTTATCCACTGTGGAAAGTAACATTCGTTTTTCACTGTATAAGATTCTTAATTCCTGTTTGACCATTGTTCCATCCTGGTTATTCCTTGTTGATAAATATAGAAAAAATCGTTGTGCCGTAGTTGCGCTCTGTTTTATAAAACGTAAAGTTTTTGTAATTGTTGCGGGGTGTATGCTCCAGCACAAACCAGCCGCCGGGTTTAAGTAACCCCTTTTCCGCAATCTTTACAGGCAAATCATCAATAGTGGCCAGTGCATAAGGCGGGCCGGCAAAGATAAAATCGAACTGCTCTGTACAGGTATCAATGTACTTAAACACTTCACCCTTCAGCACTTTACAATTTTCCAGTTTGAGTTCTTCCGTTGTTTTTTTTATGAATTCGTACATTACAGTATCCTTCTCCACAATTGTAAGATCAGGCGCTCCCCTGCTGGCCAGTTCGTAACTGATGCAGCCGGTGCCACCAAACAGGTCGAGGGTTTTAAGCTCCTCAAAATCCAGGTTGTTCTGCAGAATATTGAACAGGCCTTCCCTGGCTATATCGGTAGTGGGCCGGGTGTGCGGCATATTACCCGGTGGGTTTATCCTGCGCCCCCCATGTGTACCACTTATTATACGCATAGCATCATGGCAAAAAGGTGACTGAAAAAATGGTGCGGCAGGGCAGCCACTTCAATACTGTACTTTAAGCCATCTGGCAAGCCGGCAAACCCTATCTGCTGAAAATATTTATACAATTCAGCATATAATGCCGACTTATTATCAATCATGCCATGCAATACAATTTCTGCATCAGCAGCAGCAATATCAAAACTTCTGCACGTATTCAGTAAATGCCAGGCTGCCGTTTCGGGGGTGTCATAATCAAAATACTGTATCACCTGCAGTTTGCCTTCCCTGCGCAGCAGCACCGTGAGGCTGTTAGTATAAAAAATAACATGCAGCCTGTTGCCTTCCCCACCATAAGCATCAGCTAAAAGCGAGTATTGGTGGGTAAATACTGCTGCAGGCAAAGCTGTGTTAACCACTGCATTTACTGCTGCAGGTACCCGGTATACATTGTGCAGGTTCAGCTTGTATACAAAGTCCGTTTTAAGTACAGTTTCCTCCGCATCGCCAAAAACAACATTCAGCATTTCAGTATTGCTTACCGCATTGTACACTTCATGCGGCGTAAGTACAGCCTGGTTAAAAGCATATATAAAGTCTGTTTTTTTGTACCTGTTTGCTAATAAAGGCTCAGTGGCAAATAGCTGCTGCAGTTGTGCAGCTATAGCAGCGGGTTTAATGCCCGGCGCAAAATGATACACCACACAACTGGTGATGGTATTGGTATCAGCATCAGCACAAATAATTGAAAGCCCCTGCGGACCGGCTTCTGCCAGTAAATGCTGCTGAGTTGTACCGGTATTTTCCGGTCGTATATTAAATGATGGTTCCACTATTTTAGTTTGTGGAGGCAAAATAAGATATTTTTGCCGATTGTATGGATGCAGCAATAAATAGCGATGGATTAAAAGTGGGTACCGGCTACCGGCAGATACTGAAGATTGCCCTGCCTGTAAGCATTGCATTGATTGTGCCGCAACTCAACTTTATTACCAATAATATTTTTATAGGCCAGTTAGGGGTGAAGGAATTGGGTAATGCCGGCATTACTGGTGTGTTTTACCTGATACTTTCTGTAATAGGTATGGGGTTCAATAACGGATTGCAATCCCTTATTTCAAGAAGTGCCGGTAGTGGCGATACTGCTGCTATTAGTGCCTTTTTTTCACAGGGATTACGTATGGTAGCCCAGTTTGCATTGGGTGCCATCATTTTTACCTGGTTTTTGGCGCCCCTTTGCCTCAGGCCATTTATAGCTGCCG
>JANMDL010000696.1:0-5736 GCA_031376295.1 Chitinophagales bacterium | reverse complement strand
CACCAGCAATGCTGAATGGCAGGCTGAAGGCACTATTACAGCAACCAGCTTACCCGATGCACTGGAAAAAGCAGCCGCCACCAACTGCAAAGAAATTTTCATCATTGGCGGCGGCGAAATTTACCGCCAAAGCATGACCATTGCCGATACCATTTATATTACCCGTGTACATGCCACACTGGAAGGCGATACATTTTTCCCGGTGATTGATGAAACAAAATGGCAGTTGGTAAGTAATGAAGATTTTGCAGCAGATGACAAACATGCTTATGCTTACAGTTTCCAGGTATGGAAGCCCAAAAACGCAGCTTCTTAACCATGTACAGCAGCTTTACCCTTGCAAAAAAATTTGTCTGGTATTATCTTACTGCAGCCAATGGCAAGGGGCATGGGATACACTCCCCTTTTGTGTTCAACTTTATAAAATTTGTGCTGAGGGATTACCGTCAATACTATTGTTATGGCCCCGTGGAGCAACGGCGCAGTGAATTACTGAACGACAATTCGGTGATTGAAGTGGAAGATTTTGGCGCCGGCTCCACCGTAATAAAGTCAAACCGCAGGATAGTAAAGGCCATTGCTAAATCATCGCTCAAGCCTAAAAAATTTGCACAACTGCTTTTCCGCATGGTGAACTATTACCAGCCGCATAATATAGTGGAGCTGGGTACTTCGCTGGGCATTACCACTGCTTACCTTGCTTCGGGCAACAGCAGCGCACCCGTGTACACCTGCGAAGGCGCAAAAAGCATTGCCGCCATTGCACAGAAAAATTTTAATCACCTGGGGCTGACAAATACTATTTTATTACAAGGCGATTTTGCCAAAACCCTCCCCGTATTACTCGAAAGCCTCAACAAGATTGATTTTGCCTTTATTGATGGCAATCACCGCCAGGCCCCTACCCTGCAGTACTTTGAGCAGCTTTTACAAAAAACACATAGCGGCTCAATATTGGTATTTGACGATATACACTGGAGTGCAGAAATGGAGGCAGCCTGGGAAACCATCCGCAATCATCCTGCCGTTACGCTCAGTATCGACCTGTTTTTTATCGGCATCGTTTTTTTCGACCCTTCTTTTACTATAAAACAGCATTTTATCATCCGGTTTTAGCCCAATATCTAAAAAAAATCTGCCATTGCTCCTCCCTTTTTTTGCAGCCCCAATATTTTCACTATCTTAGAACCCATAATAACTACTATGACGATTGGTGTACTGAAAGAACCAGGTACTGAAACCAGGGTTTCTGTTTTACCGGAACATATTGCCACATATAAAAAATGGAATGTTGATGTTTGTGCAGAAACTGGCGCAGGGGCTGCTGCCTTTGCTACAGATGAACAATATACTGCCGCCGGAGCTGCTACTGCCAGCCGCAGCGAAGTGTTGCAAAAAGCCGACGTAGTATTGTCGTTGAGTACACTCTCTGCCGAAGATACTGCTCTGCTGAAACCCGGCGCAGTGCTGCTGGGTGTGTATCAGCCACTCTTCAGCTATGCATTGATGGAAGAATGGGCCGCAAAAGGACTCACTGTTTTCAGTATCGATATGCTGCCCCGCACCACCCGTGCACAAAGTATGGATGTGCTGAGCAGCCAGGCTAATATTGCAGGCTACAAAGCAGTGCTGCTGGCGGCCAATTTATTCCCCCGTTATTTCCCCATGTTTATGACGGCCGCCGGAAGCATACCGCCAGCCAAAATGCTGATACTGGGTGCCGGTGTGGCTGGCTTACAGGCCATTGCAACTGCAAAACGACTGGGTGCAGTAGTAGAAGTATTTGATACAAGGCCAGCTGTAAAGGAAGAAGTAATGAGCCTGGGTGCAAAATTTGTGGAAGTGGAGGGCGCCGCTGATGCCAGTAAGGCCGGTGGATATGCCGTGGAGCAAAGTGATGATTTTATGCAGCGCCAGAAAGCGAAAATTGCCGAAAGTGTGGCCAAGGCCGATATCGTTATCACTACCGCACAAATACCGGGCAGAAAAGCGCCCATATTGATAGAAACAAGTATGATAGAGCAGATGAAAAATGGCTCTGTGATTATTGACCTGGCAGCAGCTACTGGCGGCAATACCAACCTTACTAAAAATGATGAAACAGTGGTGCACAATGGAGTGAGTATTGTGGGTACATCAAGGTTGCCTGCTACTATGCCCTTTGATGCCAGTAAAATGTACGGAAAAAATATACTGAATTTTTTACAACTGATTATTACAAAAGAAGGAACCATCAATCTTAATTTTGAAGATGACCTGGTAAAAGGAAGCTGTATTGCCAATGGTGGTAGTGTGGTGAATGAAAGGGTGAAGGAATTGGGAGGGAAGTAGTTAGTAGTTAGTTATTAGTAGTTAGTTTTATGGTTATCAACTAAAGTATTTCTTGTTAACGAACAGCATACTATGTACTAACTACTTTATACTAAATACTTACTTTAAAAAATAAAAAAATGCAAAATATACTAAACTGGGTCTCTTCCAATCAGGAAATCATTTACATAGTGATACTGATGGTTTTTTTGGGTATTGAAGTGATTGGCCGTGTGCCTGCCGTATTGCATACCCCGCTGATGAGTGGTGCCAATGCTATACATGGTGTGGTGATTATTGGGGCGATTATTGTGATGGGCAAAGCACAAGGCGACAATTACCTGGCACTTACGCTGGGTTTTCTGGCGGTGGTATTGGGTACACTGAATGTGGTAGGTGGCTTTGTGGTTACCGACAGAATGCTGGAAATGTTTAAGAAGAAAAAGGTGCAAACACCAAAAGGAAGTTAAGCAGGAAGCTGAAGCTGAATAGGGTTTTGTTGTACAAGTGAGTGACACAACGATGATGGGCTTTGATAAAATGCCCGGTACAAAAAAGAAAAAATTATGAATTTGAATATAGATATTCTCACCATTTGTTACCTGGTTGCTTCGGTAACTTTTATACTGGGCTTGAAAATGCTGTCGCATCCCGAAAGTGCACGCAAGGGTAACCTGATTGCTGCAGGCGGTATGACGATTGCCATTGCTGGCACCATCTTCCTGTATGAGGATCACCAGGTAAATTACCTTGGCAATAAGCTGCTGATATTTGGAGCGCTGATATTGGGAACTATTGTAGGCGTTTTTTCTGCTAAAAAAGTGAAGATGACGGCCATGCCCGAAATGGTAAGCCTTTTCAACGGTATGGGCGGCGCCTGCGCCATGCTGATATCTATCATTGAATTCAATTACCAGAAATCACTGGCTTTCGACCTGGGTGTGGGAAAGGTTTTTGTAGAACATATTTCCAAAGGAGAGATTGTTGTAATAACGCTTGGTCTAATCATAGGCTCTATTTCATTTGCAGGTAGTGTAGTGGCCTGGGGCAAACTCAACGGAAGGTTTAAAGACAAAGTATTTCCCGGCCAGCGCATTATTAACTTTGCCATTTTGGCCATACTGATAATAGCTGCCGCTTTCTTTATTTACTTTACACCGGCTTATGCAAATGATTACGATGGTACCACCATGGCTTATACGGATGGTACTGCCGGCGACTCTGGTATCATACCCATGCACAGCTATATTTTTTATGGTATTCTTGCGCTTTCCTTACTCTACGGCGTATTTTTTGTAATGCCAATTGGCGGTGCAGATATGCCGGTGGTAATATCGCTGCTCAACTCTTTTACCGGTGTGGCTGCTGCTTGTGGTGGTTTTATGTACAGCAACAAAGCCATGCTTACAGGTGGTATACTGGTGGGTGCTGCAGGTACATTACTTACCATACTCATGTGCAAAGCCATGAACCGCAGCCTGCTGAATGTAATCATCGGTGCATTTGGCGGTGGCGCCACTGGTGCTGCTGCAGACGGGAAGGAACAGGGTGCTTACAAAGAAATAAGCCTGAGTGACAGTGCTATGATTATGAGCTATGCCAATAAAGTGATGATTGTACCGGGTTACGGACTTGCAGTGGCACAGGCACAGCATATTTGTCATGAACTGGAAAAAATATTGAATGATAAAGGTGTGGAAGTAAAATATGCTATACACCCGGTAGCCGGCCGTATGCCCGGCCACATGAACGTATTACTTGCAGAGGCGGATGTGAGTTATGAAAAACTACTGGAAATGGAATACGCTAACGATGAGTTTAAAACTTGCGATGTGGTGCTGATACTTGGCGCCAATGATGTGGTGAACCCTGCTGCTAAAAACGATCCGGCCTCTCCTATTTATGGTATGCCGATATTGGAAGTAGA
This sequence comes from Chitinophagales bacterium, assembly GCA_031376295.1. Taxonomy (GTDB): domain Bacteria; phylum Bacteroidota; class Bacteroidia; order Chitinophagales; family Chitinophagaceae; genus Ferruginibacter. The sequence continues at coordinate 1,499 of JANMDL010000696.1, read as the reverse complement.
ACTGGCTAAAAATGTGATTGTAAACAAGCGCAGCATGAAGCCCGGATATGCAGGTATCGAAAACGAACTATTCTTTCAGCCCAAAACAAGCATGCTGTTTGGCGATGCCAAAAAAGTACTGCAGGATTTGGTAGCAGAGATTAAGAGCAGTTAAGGAACGATATGCAAAAACCCCGGCATTAAACCGGGGCTTCTTAGCAATCAATCGTTGTTAATTAAAAAAACACTCACTAAACAGTTGGTGCGGCGGCCAGGGTTTCGGGCCCGGCGCCACTGGCATATTTTTCGAAATTTTTAATAAATTGGCTGGCAAGGTTTTTAGCCATTGCATCGTAAGCGGCTTTGTCGGCCCAGGTATTGCGTGGATTCAGTATTTCTGACGGTACACCAGGGCAGCTTACAGGCATCTGCATACCAAATACCGGATGCACTTCATACTCCACATTGTCTAATGCACCTTCCAATGCAGCTGTAATCATGGCACGGGTAAAGGCCAGCTTCATGCGGCTGCCGGTGCCATAGGCTCCGCCACTCCAGCCGGTATTAATCATCCATACATTGGTTTTATGTTCCCTTATTTTTTTCCCAAGCATCTGGGCATACTGCCCGGGGTGCAATGGCAGAAAAGGTGCGCCAAAGCAGGCACTGAAAGTTGATTTTGGCTCCGTAACACCCGCTTCAGTACCAGCAACTTTTGCTGTATAACCGCTTACAAACTGGTACATGGCCTGACCAGTGCTGAGGCGGCTGATAGGTGGTAACACGCCATAAGCATCGCAGGTTAAAAAGAAAATATTTTTGGGCGTTTTACCAATGGCAGGTTCCAGCGCATTGCTGATAAAATGCAGCGGATAACTTACCCTTGTGTTTTCAGTAATTGCCTTGCTGGAAAAATCAATGATATTGGTACCCTCCTTAAAAGTTACATTTTCTAAAAGCGCACCTGGCTTAATGGCATGATAAATCTCCGGTTCTTTTTCTTCGCTCAAATCAATTGTTTTAGCGTAGCAGCCACCTTCAAAATTAAAAACGGTTTCGGCTGTCCAGCCATGCTCATCATCGCCAATCAGTTTGCGGTGAGGGTCGGCACTTAAGGTGGTTTTACCTGTACCACTCAGGCCGAAAAATATGGCCGTATCGCCCGCTGCGCCCATATTGGCCGAGCAGTGCATACTTAAAACTCCTTTATCATGCGGAAGAATATAATTTAATATGGTAAAAATTCCCTTCTTCATTTCACCGGTATAGCCTGTGCCACCAATCAGTATGGTGCGTTTGGTAAAACTTACCATGGCAAAATTATGCTGGCGGGTACCATCCACAGCAGGATCAGCTTTAAAACCAGGCGCCTGTATAATGTGCCAGTCAGGTGTAAACCCTTCCAATTCATCTTCCTGTGGCCTTAAAAACATATTATATGCAAATAGATTGCTCCAGGGGTTTTCATTCACCACCCTGATGTTAAGGCGGTAACCGGGATCGGCACAAGCATAGCAATC
>JANMDL010000098.1:0-4815 GCA_031376295.1 Chitinophagales bacterium | reverse complement strand
CCAGGAAGTGCTGCACGGTTTCAACGAACGACTTCAGGACGATGGGCTTGGTGATGTACTCGTCGAACCCGGAGGCCACGATTTTCTGCTGCTCAGCGGGCATCACCGAGGCCGAAACCGCATGGTATATGTTGATTTTGCTACACAGCAGCGGATAATAAAGGATTCCGGAAAGTGGTACAGCAGTTTTATAAAAAATGCAGCAACTGATTCTGTTTAAATATTAGTAGTATTATTTTAACTGAAATAAGGCAAAATATTCGTAAAGGTGGTCGACCTTGTGTCTAAGTATCGGTAGCGTTTAATGGTCAAGGTCTACCACCTTGTTGTACGTTCTTTCAGCATTAAAGTAACAGAAGTACTGAATGCAGAAATAAGGATTTGTTAATCCGGCGGTAACAGCCTTATAATTTTACCAGTATATTTTTGTGGCTGGTAGAATTTTTCTCAATTGCAGTTAGATTAGGTTAGTAAAAAGCTCCCGGCAATCTGTCGGGAGCTTTTTTGGCTCAAATGCCGTAAATCCAGTTCATTTATTTTAAAATCGTTCTGCTTATTACAATCCGCTGTACTTCGCTCGTACCCTCATAAATCTGTGTAATTTTTGCATCACGCATCATCCGCTCCACATGGTATTCTTTTACAAAGCCATAGCCGCCGTGTATCTGCACTGCTTCAGTGGCCGTCCACATGGCAGTTTCGCTGGCAAACACTTTGGCCATGCTGCTGCTGAGGGTATAGTCTAAGTGCTGGTCTTTTTCCCAGGCAGCTTTCAGGCACAGCAGGCGGGAAGCTTCAATCTTAGTAGCCATATCCGCCAGTTTAAACTGGATGATCTGGTGGTGCATTATTTCCTTTCCAAAAGCCTTTCGCTGCTTGCTGTAAGCCAACGATCTTTCGTAAGCACCACTGGCAATGCCCAATGCCTGCGCTGCAATGCCAATGCGGCCACCTGCGAGGGTCTTCATGGCAAACTTAAACCCAAAGCCATCCTCGCCTATGCGGTTTTCTTTCGGCACTTTTACATCATTAAACAAAATGCTGTGTGTATCGCTGCCACGTATGCCCAGTTTATTTTCTTTGGCGCCAACCGTTACACCGGGCCAGTTTTTTTCTACTATAAACGCATTGATGCCCCGGCTACCCTTGCTCACATCCGTTTGGGCTATTACTAAATATACCGAAGCAGAATTGCCATTAGTAATCCAGTTTTTAGTGCCGTTCAGCAGGTAATAATCGCCCATGTCTTCGGCGGTAGTGCTTTGAGAAGTAGCATCACTGCCCGCTTCCGGCTCACTCAGCAAAAAAGCGCCAATATGCAGTTGTCCATCTTTTTTACCCTGGGCAAGCGGAGTTAAATATTTTTGTTTCTGCGCTTCATTGGCATATTCCTGCAGGCCATAGCAAACCAGGCTGTTGTTTACACTCACACATACACTCACACTGGCATCTACCTTACTTATTTCTTCCATGGCCAGCACATAGCTGATGGTATCCATACCGCTGCCGCCGTATTTGGGGTCCACCATCATGCCCATAAAGCCAAGGTCGGCCAATTTTTCTATCTGCGCCCTGGGAAATTCCTGTTTTTCATCACGGTCAATTACGCCCGGCAAACACTCATTTACCGCAAAATCACGGGCCGCCTTTTGTATCATCAAATGCTCTTCTGAAAGTTGAAACTGCATATCAATCGTTTTAGGGTGCAAAAATAGGGAAACGGGCAGGAATTAAGAATTATGAATGAAGAATTAAGAATGAGACAGCGTTTAAAAGTTCGTAAGTATTGGGTATTGGCAAGTTAAAAAATTGATTAGTTAATAAGTATGCTGCAAATCGCACTGTCCATCGCCCTGCGACCACCGCCCACCGCCCAGCGGTCAACGCCCATCGCTCATCGCCCATCGGTCAACGTCTTCTCTACAGCTTCACACTCACCCCCACCATAAAATTAAAAGGCGCCATGGGAAAATAATAGTTCTCTGTAGCAAGGCTGCCACCACTTATATAACTGAAAGTATAGCCGTTTGGCTCGTATCTTTTGCTGAAGAGATTGTTCAGTTGTAGGCGCAGCGTTGTTTCTTTAAACAGTTTGTTAAAGATGGTATAACTCACCAATGCATCCTGCACATAAAATGGGTTGAGGCTGCGGCCTTTGTTAGCCGTATTATCAAGGTACTGGCGGCTCACGTATTTGCCCGTAAAACCAATTGAAGCATTTTTGCAGGGAACAAAAGCAACTCCGGCATTGGCCACCACTGCAGGAGAGAACGCTATATCAGTTTTATTAAAGCGGTTGGTTTTTTGTCCGCCATTGTCATAATCATCAACAAATTCAGTAAAGCCCTTTACTTTGTTTTCGCTCAAAGTAATATTGGCAGTAACAGATACCCATTTTGCAGGAGTAGCCGCAGCCTGCAGCTCCAGTCCGGTGCGGTAGCTGTTAGCAATATTGGTACGGGTATAAGCCCCCACATCATTCACCTTGCCAGTAAGCACTAATTGATCCTTATACTGCATGTAATAAATATTGGCAGCAAGCAGGTAGTTCCTTCCTTTTTTCTCAATGCCCAGTTCCAGGTCATTCAATTTTTCAGCCTTTGGCTTTTCAGCCGGGGCAGCTTCAAAATCGTCCCTGTTGGGCTCATGCGCAGCACGGGCATAGGAGGCATACACATGCCAGCCTTTGTGCATATAAGTTAAGCCGAATTTTGGATTGATAAAGGCAAACTTACCGCCTGTTGTAATACCCGGGTTATTTCTGAAACCTTTGATGGTATAATCAACGCTGCGCCATTGTAAGTCGGCAAAACTATGCCAGCGGGGGCTTATTTGTGCCGTCCATTTAGCAAACAATGATACATCCGTTTTTTGTGCCGTTAAATCATACCAATGATAATTTGCCGGGATGCTGCCGGCCAACTTTGCCCATATTACTTCTCCATAATGTTTGCCATCATAGCGGTTCCATCCTCCGCCAAACAACAATTCAGTATTGTGCTTTTTATACCTTGCCGAAAACGTACTTCCGTAAAAGTTGTTGTCTAACCACAGGCGTCTTATAAGGTCAGTTTTTGAAATGGTGTTGCTGCCATCGTAGTAATCGGGCAACCCATAGCTTTCAAATTTTGCATCTGCTTTGTATTGCTCGTAATAGCCGCGGCCCTTGGTAAAAAAGCCCGCCATGTTCCATTGCCAATGGCTGCCCAGGCTTTGGTTGTAAAAAAGCTGGTAATGAGTTTGTTGATAGTTGTCCGTTTCATTCTCGTATGGTTTGCCGGGCTGCTCAGATCCAGCCGGGTTAAAAGTACGGTTACTATCAAGCAGGTAGCCGGGTACACCATACCATGCCTGGTAGGTCTTTTCTTTACCGGTAAATATGTTCAGCCGCAGGGAGTGTTTGCTGTCAATCCAGGCAATGCTGCCGTAAGCTGATTTTAAATTGCTGCTGGCTCTGTCAATAAAGCCATCGCTCGTAATACGTGACAGGCGGCCATCAATGGTAATATGCTTGCCCAGCAGGCCACTGCCAAAGCAGAAGGTGTTTTTAAAAGTATTGTAACTGCCTGCACTGTTGTTCAGCTCAGCATAAAAATGTTTATTCACCTCGTTGGTGGAGATATTGATGGTGGCACCAAATGCACCAGCACCGTTGGTAGAAGTGCCTGCACCCCGCTGCACCTGTATGCTGCCAGCGGATGAAGCAAAATCGGGCAGGTCAACAAAAAATGAGTTCTGGCTTTCAGCATCATTGTAAGGAATGCCGTTTAGCGTTACGTTAATACGGGTGGCATCGGTACCCCGTATGCGGATACCTGTGTAGCCCACACCTGTACCTGCATCGGAATTTACCACTACTGATGGCGTTTGGTTCAGCAGAAACGGCAGATCCTGGCCAAGGTTGTTTTTTTCAATATCTTTTTTAGTAAGATTGGTTTTGGCAAAAGGAGCTGTTGCTGCCGCCCTTACAGCCAGTACCTCAATGCCCTGCAGCAGGCTGGTGTCGTTGAATATTTTTTGTGCAAAACCTGCATTGGCCAATATAATACAGCATATAATTGCTGCAAATACCTTTGTCATAAATTTATTATTGGCCGAACATCCGGGCGCAATGCCCCAAAATTGTACTTTCTCCCTTCGCAGGCATTACCCTGATCAGGTTTAAACGGGTATAATCTCAGCAAAACTGCATTTGCAGCCAGCACCCCGGAAATTCAGTGAGTGAATAACTAAAGTGTAAAGGTAAGTAGTTACAACATACCTGGGTATAGTTTTTTTACATAGTTGTAACAAAAGGGAAGGCTTGTGCGTATCATTTACAGGTATAGCCATGTTTTAATTAATTAACAGGAAAATTTCAACAATGAAAAAATTATTTGCAGGCATCATCGCCATTATAGCCACCATAAGCATTCAGGCGCAGGATGTTAAATACAACGACCCCAATGCCGAAGTAAGAAATGTAACCGGGTTTACGGGTGTTAGCTTAGCCAGCGGTATTGAAATGGTACTTACACAGGGCAGTTCAGAAGCTGTGGCAGTAAGCGCTTCATCAACTGAATACCGGGACAGAATAAAAACAGAAGTAAAGGATGGGATACTAAAAATTTATTACGATGCCGGTATTGGAAAAATGAACTGGAACAATAAGAAAAACGTCAGGCTCAAAGCCTATGTTTCGGCCATCACACTTAAAGCTATTTCGGTTTCATCCGGTGCCAGCATGGATATACAAGGTACTGTAAAAGCAGATGATATGACACTCGACTTTTCATCGGGCAGTGTATTCAAAGGAGAAATAAATGCAAAGGCAAT
>JANMDL010000078.1:0-4690 GCA_031376295.1 Chitinophagales bacterium | reverse complement strand
ACAGGACAATATTATTAGTATAGGCTATTTACAAACAGAAAATTTTCTTTATTACATCACTTTACAAATCAAATTTATGCTACAAAAATTCAGACATCGCAAAACAACAATTTTTGCTTCAATTGTTGTTTGTGGGGTAGTGGCTGTTACCACCATGTCGTCAAGAGAGGATGGTGACAGGGGCTATGCGCCATTAGCAAATGATCCGGCCTGGGAGCAGGCTCCACCCAAAGCTGATAAAGTAACCGTACAGCAATTAGCAACACCATTAACAACAGGTGAAAACATGCGGCTTGAAATTACCTATCAAAAAGGTGCTGTTAATGGAACATCCGTAGCCATGTTTATTGATGAACGTACCCAGGTAGTTTTAAACGATGATGGGCTTAATGGCGACGAAAAACCCAATGATGGAAATTTCTCTTCTTTTATAAAGGAAGACTTGCAGGGTTTTGTAACAACAATGGAAGAATTTGACCGCACCCTGGTTTCAAATAAAAACAGTTTAATGGAATTTAAAGGCAGAACGGGAAGTAATGTTATCCGTGACAAACCTTTCTTTGATAAAACTGCATTTTCAAGTTTTGGTAAAGTTGATATTTCCAGGCAAATATTCTCATTGCCACCCGTTTCTCCAAGTGGTACCATTACAGCATTAATGCAGGGCTTCAATGGTACAGGGTACAATGGTGGTATAATCACAAATCCTGGTGGTGTTAGTATTGCCAGAGCAACTGCTGGTAATGGCCCACCCCCCCCGCCTCCTACCATATTAAAGCAGAACTCATTGCTGATTACATCACTTGCTGTTGTGGAAGATCCTGCAAGAACATTTAACCCTTGTACCGGTGTGGGCAACCCTAATGGTGCATGGACTTTTAAAACACTGGTTAAAGGAATGGCTAATCAAACTTTTACCGGTATTACAGCCAAAGAATTTACCAAGCACCTGGTAAGAAGGTGGACGGTAGATACTACAATTAATGGTGAATTAGTAAGGAACAGGGCTGCAAGGGCTATCAGCCAGTTTATTAAACCATGGATAGATAAAGCAAGAGGCTCCACGTTACCAACAGTAACTTTGGCCAACTGGCAGGGTTTATGGGATGGTATCAGCCAGGATAACCTGTTGAATAATGCTCCAATGAAATTAACCGCTATCGTTAACAGGCTTGACCTGAGGGGCAATTTTGGTTATGGTGGTTCAGCTAACAATGCAGGTGAAACAAGGTTTATTTACTCTGTAATCCGTAACAGTACTGTTGGAGGTGCCTGCCGCGACTCAATAAGCAATGCCGGTTTTGATGGTTTTAATATCATCTGCGAATATGGTAATAAGCAAACAAGTTGTGCTTCCATTAAAGCTTATGCATTACAGTGGGCCAACCTGAGCACTATGGTTTTAGGTTCTGCCGCATACAATGCAGCACTGGAAGTAATTACGCACAATGTAACAGATTCTAATGCTGTGGCCAGCAAGCCTAATAAAAGTGCGCTGAATCAATTACGAACCAATGAAATAGCGTTGACTAATTCTGCCAATAGCGCAGCAGACAGGTCACCCCGGTGGCAGTTCAGGGAATTTAAAATACAGGCTTCCAATAAGCGTCTGGAAGAAGTGCCCATTACGCTGGAGCCTGCAACTAAATTTAATGGTGCTGAAGTGGTGGCTCCAATTCCTTTGCTGGCTGATGTAACCATTATGTCGACATGGGTAAATGCAAACAGTGCAGCCATTAAAAACAATACTGCTATAGTACCATTGCTGATAGGGCTTACCAATTTTCAGGGTGCCAAAGCCAATTACCCAAGCGCATCACCAACACTTGCCCCCGGCTTCTGGAATGGAAGAACAGGTGCGGTAATTACAGATGATACCACCCGTGAAGTATTTTCGCTTAATACCTGCACTGGTTGCCATAGTATGGAGCCCAAAACGGTGTTTACGCATGTAAATTATGTAGGTATTGGTACCAGCATGAATTACTGGACCACACTGAATGCCGTAACCAATGGCAATCAGCATAAAACACATATTTCTCCTTTCTTAACCGGTGTTGACATTATTCCAACTACTCCTGCCGGGCCTCCGTTTATTTTTGGTGATGATTCAACTTCGGTTGTTGAAAACCTCACTGATAATACATTGACTGGTTTTTTCTGGGCAAGGGATCCTGCAGGACGCAATTATCCCGGAACCGGTATTGTACGCAAATGGGGATTCAACGATTTGCAGCGCAGGTCACAGGATCTTACCAACCTGCTTAACTCAACCTGTTTCCCCATCATTTCAGTTAGTGCAGCGCAAATTGCATTCTTTCAGCCATTAAATATGTCACACTAAATCATTTTAAAATTTTATTTATGAAACAAAATAAAAAGATATTCCTTGCTGCAGCCGCATTGAGCTTTTCACTGGGAGTTGCTGCCCAGCAGGAAAGAAAAGCAGTGGTGGCAACCGGGTGCGAAACCTGTGTTAAAGACAAGGCAGGAATCACCGTATTTAATTATATAGCAGCTGCGCAGCGCCATTATGTTGTTAATGGTTGTGTGCCTGGAAGCGATGTAGAATTGTATTCAACGCCTTCTGGTGGTGAAGTGGTAATGGTAGTAACTGCGGATGAAAAAGGGGAAGCTCATTTCAGGGTTTCGCCAGAAACGGCTGTATCGTTTGCTCTTAATCACAACCGGGTAAATGATAACGGGATAGCGGGTAACGGGCATGTTACAATATTACCATCTGCCGCAATAAACCTCGATGATTTTGAAGTAAATACGGTTAACTATGATGTAGTTCTCAACTGGCGTGCTGCAACAGTGGCCGGAGACTGGGTTTTTGCTGTTCAGAAAAGCAATGACAATATCAACTTTACAGATGTGGCTTCTGTTGATGCAAGACAAGGTGAATCAATGCAGGGCTACAGCTACAACTGTAAAAAAGCAGAAGATATTGCAGTCCAGTATTTCAGGGTAGAGGCCCGTGAGAAAACTGGTGTAAAAGTAACAGCAGATGCAAAGATTTCAAAGAGCAGTACAAAGTCGTTCTTTACAGTACAGCCTACGTTATTTGAAAACAGCCTGCAACTTACTGTGGCATCCGATAAACTGCCTGCCAGTTACGTTGTTACAGATGCGATGGGCCGCACAAAATATTCATCTGGAGTGGTGAACAATATGAGGCAAACTATCAATCTTACTGTGCTTCCAGGTACATATATCCTGCGGGTTACCGACAGAAAGGGTGTAAGCTCTTCGCAAATGGTCATCAGGAAATAATACCTTCAGTTAAAAAAATCTTATAATAATTTAAGGCTAACCTTTGAGTGCTGTCCCTTTCATTTTTGGAAGGGACTTTTTTTTGCCTGGGTTTTGCTATCTTGTTGCATAATGCAGCAAAAAAATTTCACCCGCAGTATTGGTTTGTATACGGCTGTTTCAATCGTAATAGGAGGTGTAATAGGTACCGGCATCTTTATGCGGCCGGCAGAAATGGCAGGTTTACTGGGTTCTCCAATGCTTATTCTTCTTGTATGGGTGGTGGCAGGTATTTTTACACTCTTTGTTGCCATGGTTAATGCCGAAGTAGGGGCCATGCTGCCACATACAGGCGGGCAATATGTGTTTATGCGCAGTATGTATGGTAATTTCTGGGCCTACCTGTATGGCTGGGCTAATTTTGCAGTTATCAATACAGCGGGCACAGCGGGCATAGCTTTTATTTGTGCACAGTATGCGGAGTATTTTTTTACATTGCCCCGGTTTTCGCCGGTAATTGAGCAGTCGGTGGTACTGCACCTGCCCATGATAGGCGATATACTGCCGCTTGAAAACTTTGGGGTAAAGATGCTTACAATACTGCTGCTGGTGATACTTACGGTGGTGAGTTACCGCAGTACCAGGTCGGCAGGCCGGCTGCAGCTATTTTTTACGGCAGCTAAAGTGCTGGCAATTGTATTGCTTACCGGTGGCTTGCTTTTTTCGGGCAAAGGCAATACTGCAAATCTTACTACTTCCTCAGTATTGATTCATCCTGTGGGTTTTGTATTGCTTACCGCAATGATGGCGGCTGTAAATGCTGCACTGCAGGCTTATGATGGCTGGGGTAATATGATCAATATCGCAGGCGAAATTAAAAACCCTGCACGCAATATTCCCCGCAGTTTAGCCATTGGCTTGCTGGCCTGTGTGCTGGTATACCTTTCTATTACCTGTGCTATGGCATATATGCTGCCGGTTGATACTATGGCCAAATCAACATTGGTGGCGGCGGATGCTGCTGATGCTGCTTTTGGCAAAGTGGGCGGCGGGCTTGTAGCTTTTTTAATATGCCTTTCGGTATTGGGTGTTACCAACGCCAGTATTCTGGCCCCACCACGCATGACATTTGCCATGGCGCAGGGAGGCAATTTTTTTGGCGCAGCCGGTAAAATACATCCCAGGTTTGGTACGCCCGGCAATGCGTTGCTCATTCATCTTGTTTGGATGATTGTAATGGTTTTCAGCGGCTCATTTTACATACTTGCCGATATGTATATTTTTGTTACCTGGCTTTTTAACCTGCTGCTGGTAGCGGGTGTTTTTGTATTGCGGCGCAAAATGCCCGATGCTGTACGGCCCTATAAAGTATGGGGCTATCCTTTTGTACCAATCCTGGCATTACTGTTCAATGTTTTTTACCTGGTAATTACAG
>JANMDL010000074.1:0-2250 GCA_031376295.1 Chitinophagales bacterium | reverse complement strand
CTACAAGCCAACCGGTGATACACAGCGGATGGGGAATCTACCAACCTATGAAAACCCTTACAACTGCCCCTTTCTTACTCTTACTTAACCCGGACACAGTCCGGCAGTATTGGCAGACACCAGTGGTCCTGCGGAACACTGGCGCCAGATAGAGGGCCAGATAGAGGCAGAATGATTGGGTGATCTGCGGTATTGAAATTGACTGAACTTAAATTCCCCAGTTCGCTTATTTTTGCATCAATTCTTTTTAAAAAATCATTTAAAACAGGCAATTATTATCAGCCTGGCTAAAAAAACAATATGGCAGAAAAAATTACAATGGGCGCTGATGGTAAACTCTCTGTACCCAACCACCCTGTTATCCCCTTTATTGAGGGTGATGGCATTGGCCCCGATATCTGGAAAGCAAGCGTAAGGGTATTTGATGCGGCGGTAGCAAAGGCATACAGCGGCGAAAAGAAAATTGAGTGGCTGGAAGTGCTGGCAGGCGAAAAAGCCTTTAACGCAACCGGAAGCTGGATGCCCGAAGCCACCATGGATGCTTTTAAGGAATACCTGCTTTCCATTAAAGGCCCGTTGACCACACCCGTGGGTGGTGGCATACGCAGCCTGAATGTGGCCCTGCGCCAGGAGCTTGACCTGTACGTGTGCCTGCGCCCCGTGCGCTACTTTGAGGGCGTACCCAGCCCCATGTGGCAGCCGGAAAAAGTTAACATGGTCATCTTCAGGGAAAACACAGAGGATATTTATGCAGGCATTGAGTATATGACCGGCACACCCGAAGCTGAAAAAATGCTGCGGTTTTTGGTGGATGAAATGGGGGTGACAAATATCCGTTTCCCTCAAACCACTTCCTTTGGTATAAAGCCGGTGAGTAAGGATGGCAGCGAACGCCTCATCCGCTCGGCCATTGAATATGCCATTGCACACAAACTGCCCAGTGTTACCATTGTACACAAGGGCAACATCATGAAGTTTACCGAAGGTGCTTTTAAAAATTGGGGCTACGAGCTGGCAGAACGTGAATTTGGCGACCATGTATATACCTGGAACCAGTGGGAAAGAACAAAGAAGGAAAGTGGTGAAGCAGTGGCCAATGAGGAAATGAAAATTTCTGCAGTGGGCGGTAAAGTGATTATTAAAGATGCTATTGCTGATAATTTTTTGCAGCAGGCATTGCTTGCACCACAGGATTATTCAGTTATAGCCACCCTTAACCTCAATGGCGATTATATCAGCGATGCACTGGCGGCACAGGTAGGAGGCATAGGTATTGCACCGGGAGCCAACATCAACTACCTCACCGGCCACGCAGTATTTGAAGCTACACACGGCACAGCACCACGCTTTGCCAATACCAATACAATGAACCCTTCCTCCGTTATTTTAAGCGGGGTGATGATGCTGGAATACATGGGTTGGAAGGATGCGGCAGAACTGATAACCATGGCGGTGGGCAAGGCCATCCGCAACAAAAAAGTAACGATTGATTTTTACAACCTGATGAAGGAAGCCACACTTTTAAAAACAAGTGAGTTTGCAGATGAAGTGATTAAGAATATGTAGTGTGAAATTAAAAATTATGAATTAAAAATTAAAAATCCCGGAGCAGTTTTCGATGTGAAAATTTCATCAACCAGTAAGTAAACTGGTGATTATGCTGCCAGAAGAAAAAATAAACGGGGCTGTCTTTTTTAAACAGCCCCGTTGCTATAGCAGGCATAAATTTTACGGATTTTTTGCACTCACTGTTATACCCGATCCTGGTTGTACAATTACAGATGCACCATTGCTTAGCGTAAGGCTGCAGCAGGTGGCTGTGCTGATGGTTACCAGCGGAAAATCAGGAACACCTGCCCGGCTATCCGGCAGCATCATCGTTGTGTCACTTGCCGGGTCATCGTTGGCATCCCGGAATTGCATTTGAACCGGGATTTTTACGGCATGTTGTCAGGCAGCAGTAAAGCCTTTTGTTGTCCCCAAAAGTAAATTCTAATGCAAGCGTCGAGCATAGTTCTGCTGCGGCTTAAGCAGATGTTGCGCCGGGTATTTAACAGCGGGCTAGCCCCGCTGCAAGGCGTTTTAAGTGAGTGCGCAAAGTCAAATGCCTTCTTTCCAAATGGTTCATGCTGTATTGCTTTGTACTGTGAATACTTTGAGGCAATAAGCTGCTGTACAGGCTGAGTTTGTCAGTATATACTTTTACTGCACCCGCCAAATTATCAAAGAACACAGGTTTTTCACCATCAG
>JANMDL010000050.1:0-9102 GCA_031376295.1 Chitinophagales bacterium | reverse complement strand
CATCTTTAGTATCCACTATAATAAAATCATCCAGGCCCTGCAGCACCAGTAATTTTTTATTGTCTGCATGCACCATATTTTTAGTGGCATCAATAATTACCACATTGTTACCCGTTACAGCATTGTCTAAATAATCTTTCTCCAGGTTATCGTAAGCGCTGGCCCAGGTACCAAGGTCGCTCCACCCAAAAGAAGAAGGAATTACATATACATTGTCGGCTTTTTCCATTACACCGTAATCAATAGAGATGTTTACACACTGCGGGTATATCCTTTCAACAGCCTCCTGTTCCTCCGGGGTGTTGAACAGGGCTTTTTCTGCATCAAATACCTCATGCAGCTCAGGCAGGTTTTTTTCAAACGCTTTTACAATATTTTTTACCTGCCATACAAATATGCCTGCGTTCCATAAAAAATCGCCGCTGGTAATAAATGCCTTCGCCAGTTCTGTATCAGGCTTTTCAGTAAACGTTTTAACCTTGTACAGGTTTTCGCTTACCGACTTGGGCTCAAATTGTATATACCCATATCCTGTATTGGGTTGGGTTGGTTTTATGCCAAGTGTTACCAATGCCTTTATATGATTGGTAAAGTGAAGTGCCTCCTGGCAAACTTTTTTAAACGCTTCTCCATCCAGTATGAGATGATCGGCCGGGGCGCAAATTAAATTAGCATTGGGATTCAGTTGCAAAAGCTTGTATGATATATAGGCTATACAAGGAGCCGTATTCTTCCGGCTTGGCTCGTACAATATGTTTTCCGGTTGTACATCGGGCAATTGTTGCAGTACTATACTCTTATATTGCCCGGTTGTTACTATGTAAATATTTGAAACAGGTATAAATGCAGCAAACCTGTCGTACGTAGCCTGTATCATTGTACGGCCGGTATTCAATATATCCAGGAACTGCTTTGGATGGCCGGTACGGCTCATAGGCCAGAACCTGCTGCCGATACCACCGGCCATTATTGCCACATACTGGTTCTTATTCATGAATGTATTTTTAATTAGTTTTTTATCAGGCTGTCCAGTATAAAATTAAGCTGGGTATCCCCGTTTTTTTCAAAATCTTCTATTGTAGAAGGTTTTATATAATCTGGTATAACTCCCTTACCGTAATCCTTTTTATCTGCGAAGCTATGTATAACATTGGCTACTGAAAAGGCAAATTCAATCTTGCTGTTCGGCAGCTTGTATACCACATTACTGAATCCATTGTGCATATAGGCCCCGCCACGGGTTTCTTCCCCTATTATTTTACCCCTGCCGGAATTTTTTACCAGGCTGGCAAAATAAGATGCTGCTGAATTCACTTCATTGTTTACCACTACCAGTAGATTGCCTGCAAACCGCTGCAATTTAGGCGTTATCAATTCGTTTACCGAATCGGCAAGATAATACTTGCCATTGGTGGCTTTGTAAAAATCTTCATTTACCAGGTTGCGTATATCGTCTCCGCTGATATCGCTGTAATCATTCTGCAGCAAATCGCTGTCGGGCAACTGCTTTACTTTTGTACTTACCCGCTCGTATTCGTGAAAAGGGTTTGCCGCCAGGTAAGAAAAAAGCTGGTGACAGTTGGAGTAGTTACCGCCGCTGTTTTCCCTTACATCTATTACCAGGGTTTTAATGCCGGGGCTGAGCCGTAAAAGGGAGAAAGTGTTTTTACAGAAGTTTTCAAAAGCCTTGTCTTTACTGTAAGTGTCAAACTCAAAAGTGCGCAGTTTCATTACAGCATAGCCAGCTTCCGGCACAGTGTAAAAATCATAATCCACATCGGTAGCATCATAATAATATTTTTCATCCCTGTACCGGCTGTTAAGTATTTCCAATGTAACAGGCAGTACTTTCTCCTGCGTTTGAATGGCGGCGGAATCCGGCTTTATACAATCTACCATAAATAGATTCTGCTGGCCATACTTTAAAAAAAACTCAAACCCAAAATCACTTGCCACCAGCCTGCGTCTTACCTGGTTGCGCATGCCATCGGTACTATTGTATGCTTGCAGGTTGCGCAATATTTCAGCCACCGGTATTTTATTAATCGCTTTTATTTCTGTACCCCGCGGCAAATCAAGACCCGATATGTTTACAAGCAGTTTGTTTTCAATTAGTATCAAAGGGTAAGGAAAAAAATATTGCAGTTTATTCATTGCCTCAACAGATGTGCCTGGCAGGTACAGGTTTGTGTGTGCACAGGATATTTTTGCTACCACCAGTGACAGTAAATTGAAGAGTTGCCGCTGGCTTGTGTTGCCGCTGATGGTTTTGTATAAACTGTCTGTAAAGCTGTCCATCACCGGCTGCGGCGTAAAGGCATACAGGGCTGGATGTGCTTTTTTCAGTATGCCCGTAAATGTTTTAAAATCTTCCTTTGCCCTGCTTTCAGAAATTGTATGCTCGGTAGGAAGCGCATCATTGTTAACAAGGCAGGAGTTGAAAGTTACGGTAGCTGTAAAAAGGAACAGCACAACAAAAAATCTCTTTTTCATCAAACAAGGCCCTCCCGTATGATGTCGTGCAGGTGAATCACACCAAGGTATCGCCCGCTTTCGGCCACTATTAACTGGCTGATATTGTTTTTCCGCATTATATCAAGTGCGTCTACTGCCAGTGCACCTGTTTCAATTGTTTTAGGAGATTTACCCATTATATCTTTAGCCCTTATATTTTTATACTCGTCATTTGCTTCCAGCATACGGCGCAGGTCACCATCTGTAATGATACCCTCTACCATACCCTTCTCACTTACCACCGCTGTTGTTCCCAGCCTTTTTTGTGTAATTTCAACAATTACTTCTTTTACAGTAGCCTCCGGCTTCACCTGCGGCTTTTCGTTCTGGCCAAACAGGTCGGCCACACGCAGGTACAATTTTTTACCCAATGTACCACCCGGGTGAAATTTTGCAAAATCATCTGTACCAAAACCCTTCATTTCCATCAGGCATACTGCCAGGGCATCGCCCATTACCATCTGCGCCGTGGTGCTGGTAGTAGGTGCCAGGTTATTGGGGCAGGCTTCCTGCTCAACTGTAGTATTGAGTACTATA
This sequence comes from Chitinophagales bacterium, assembly GCA_031376295.1. Taxonomy (GTDB): domain Bacteria; phylum Bacteroidota; class Bacteroidia; order Chitinophagales; family Chitinophagaceae; genus Ferruginibacter. Next base: position 6,051 of record JANMDL010000050.1, on the reverse strand, counting down.
TCGCTGTTTTGTGCTAAAAACGATTGCATATTGCCCGACATGGCGATCAATACATTGCGGAAATTTTTAATCAGTGGCACCAGCAGTTTAATTTCGGGACTATCGCCGCTTTTGCTGATAATCATTACCACATCATCCTGCTGTACCATACCCAGATCGCCGTGTATGGCATCGGCAGCATGCATAAACAGCGATGGAGTGCCTGTGCTGTTGAGTGTGGACACAATCTTTTGGGCTATAATGGCACTTTTACCGATACCGCTTACCACCAGCCGGCCCCTGCATTGGGCAATACTCTCCAATGCTTTTATAAAGCTCTCATTTATAGAGGATTGCAAGCCATTTACGGCTTCAGCTTCCAGTTGTATGGTTCGCAATGCGAGGGATAAAATGCTGCTGCTCATAATATATTACTGCAAACCTACTTCAAATCATACATTCCTGCAAACCCCTTGTATTACTGTTGTAAGGCTGGCAGGCCTGAAAGCTGTTTTTTAAACTATTCCTTCGCATTTAAAAAAAAACACTTATCTTAAACAGTGTTTTCAGTTGCGGCAATTTGTGCCCGGGGTGCGGCAAAAAATGAAGAGTGGTATTTAACAAACAATACTTGCTTTTACAGCATAAATTGAGTTACTTCGCTACCCTTCTGAAAAACCTGCTGCTCATGTTGTGCAGCTTGTATTAAATAACTGGTAAAATTTCGTGTGACGGAAAAATAAAATGGCTACTACAAAAAAGGCTGCGGCAAAATCCACTTCCAAAAAAACAAGTGCACCCCTTAAGCAAATTGTTGATAATAATAAAGATTCCCTGAGTTTACAACTGCAGGAGCAATTCGGGTTTAACGGATTTAAGGGTCCGCAGGAAAAAATTATTGAAAGTTTATTAAGTGGTAAAGATACATTTGTAATTATGCCCACTGGTGGTGGCAAAAGCCTTTGCTACCAGTTACCGGCTATTATCAGCGATGGAGTTGCCATTATTGTAAGCCCGCTGATTGCATTGATGAAAAACCAGGTAGACCTTGTACGCAGCTACAGCAGCAAAGATGATGTGGCGCATTTTTTAAACAGCACCCTTAACAAAGCACAGCAAAAAACGGTAAAGGATGACCTTACCAGCGGCAAAACAAAGTTGCTGTATGTGGCTCCGGAAACATTGACCAAAGAAGAGAACATAGATTTTTTTAAAGAGCTGAAAATTTCTTTTTTTGCTGTGGATGAGGCGCATTGTATTTCAGAATGGGGTCACGACTTCAGGCCGGAATACCGCAGGCTGAAAGAAATGATGGATATGATTGATGAAAAAATCCCCGTTATTGCCCTTACGGCTACGGCTACACCAAAAGTACAGAGCGATATTGTAAAAAACCTCGGTCTGCGTGAACCCAATATTTTCATTTCTTCGTTTAACAGGCCCAACCTGTATTACGAAATACTGCCCAAAATAAAGAAGGACCAGACAAATAAAAGCATTGTACGTTTTATAAGCCAGAACAAAGGCAAAAGCGGTATTATTTATACCCTCAACCGAAAAACCACCGAGGAATTGGCGGATATGCTGATGGCCAATGGCATTAAAGCGGTGGCTTATCATGCCGGCCTTGATTCTAAATTACGTGCCGACAGACAGGATCAGTTTTTGAATGAAGATGTGCAGGTGATTGTGGCCACTATTGCTTTTGGTATGGGTATTGATAAGCCGGATGTGCGCTATGTGATACATTACAATATTCCCAAGAGCATTGAAAACTATTACCAGGAAACCGGGCGCTCGGGCCGTGATGGCATGGAGGGAAAGTGCATATTGTACTACAGCCATAAGGATGTGGCCAAGCTGGAACACCTGATGCGTGACAAACCACTGAGCGAAAGGGAAGTAGGCGCACAACTGATTAATGAAACGGTAAGCTATGCCGAAAGCAGTGTTTGCCGCCGTAAAATTCTGCTGCATTATTTTGGTGAGGATTTTGATGACAAAGAGGGCTGTGGAAGCTGTGATAACTGCCTTAATCCAAAGGAAAAGGTGGAAGCAAAGGTTGGCGCTTTGGTGGTGCTGAAAGCGGTAAGGGCGCTTGATGAGCGTTTTCCGGTGGAATACCTGATGCACATACTTATCGGTAAAGCTACCCCGCAGGTACAAATGTTCAGGCATGATGCGCTGGAGGTATTTGGCAGTGGCAAAGACAATGAGCCGCATTACTGGAACAGCCTTGTAAGGCAGATGCTGCTGGAAAGCCTGATTGCGAAAGACATTGAGGAGTACGGGCTTTTAAAGATTACAAAAAAAGGAGATGCCTTTTTAAAGAAACCAGGCTCTTTTAAAATAGTATTGAACAATCTTTTTGAAGATGCCAATGCAGATGATGAGGAAAGTGAAGCGGCGGTGAGCCATGGTGGTGCTGCTGACCCTCAATTAGTGGAAATGCTGAAAGAGGTACGCAAAAAAGTGGCTAAGGAAAAGAACCTGCCGCCATTCGTTATATTTTTAGAAAGTTCGCTGGAAGACATGGCAACCATGTACCCTACTACTATGCCCGAACTGGAAAAAATAAGTGGTGTAAGCAAAGGCAAGGCACTGCGCTATGGCAGGCAGTTTATTGACCTGATAGCTACATACGTGGAAGAAAATGATATTGTGCGGCCCGATGATTTTGTGATGAAGAGTGTGGTAAACAGGAGCAGCAACAAGATATTTATCATACAAAACGTAGATAAAAAAATTCCGCTGGAAACCATTGCTAAAAATAAAGACCTGCGTATTGATGAGCTGCTGGAAGAAATGGAAACCATTGTGGGCAGCGGCACCAAATTAAACCTCGATTATGCTATTGAAGACATGGTGGACGAATATGAGCAGGAGGAAATAATTGATTATTTTAAGGGTTGCCAAACCAGCAGCCTGCAGGTAGCCCAGGAAGAACTGGCAGACAGTAATTATAACTGGGAACAACTGAAACTGATGCGCATCAAGTTTTTGTGCGAATACGGTAATTAGGAGGGAGAAAGTTGATAAGTTGGCAGTTGCAAATTGTGTATAAACTGTGAAATTGTTTGGTGCGTATAGTGTATATGCCTATATTTGCAAGCCCAAAAGGGTAAAATGATGGTGCGGTAGCTCAGTTGGTAGAGCAATGGACTGAAAATCCATGTGTCGCCGGTTCAAACCCGGCTCACACCACGTTCAAAATCAAGCGATTATAACTAAAAAGTTGTAGTCGCTTTTTTTATGGGTATAACATTCAATTCATTATGGTTTGAACTCGTTTTTTTGTTAAACTGTTCTTTAAAAACCCAACACCATGCAAGTTATCTGTCTTGAAGAATCTGCTTTTTATGCCCTGCCTGATAGAGTATTTGACAGGTTGAAAGACAGATTTCCGCACAAACAGGATAAATAGATATCAGGTGAAGAAGCCATGGAAAAAATGCGTATTAAAAGCAGGACCACGATGCCAAAACTCAGGAACTAAGGACAGATTCATTTTTCTCAGCCGGAAAATAAAATCAGTTTATATAATGTGGCTTCAATCAACAACTATCTTTCCATGCATGCTAAAAACAGATTTTAATGGAACCAGATATTAGCATATTTAAGTGTACTACTGGTATTACACTTTTTTACTCAATGCCAGCAGCAACTGCAGCAGTTCTTCCTTGCGGCGGCGGGCCACATCTAAAATAATATTATCAGCAAGTTGTATTTGTCCACCATCGCCCCTTATGTATTTTTTTACAAAAATCAAATTTACAAGCGATGCATTGTGAATTCTGAAAAATGTATGATGCTCTAATAAACCCTCAAACTCTTTTAAGGTTTTGGAAGCCATTAATTTTTTGCCGTCTGTAAAATGTAATTCTGTGTAATTGCCAATAGCTTCTAAATAAACAATTGTATCTATGGGTATAAACTCTAACCCGGTTTGTGTAGCAATGGCTATTTTTTGTACACTGCTTTTACTGGCAGGCGATATTTGGTTCAGCAGAATATCCAATCTTTCGCTGTTATTTAAAATTTGTTTTTGTTCATTTAATTTTTTTGCAACAATAATCAGCTCCTCTACATCTATCGGTTTTACCAAATAATCGAAAGCGCCAAATTTTATGGCGTTGATGGCATATTGGTTATATGCTGTTGTAAAAACAATATTAAAATTTTTATTTTCAATTTTTTCCAGCATGGTAAACCCATTCATCCGCGGCATTTCTACATCTAAAAACACTACCTGTGGCTGGTACTTTTCTATGGCAGCAATACCTTCCTCTGCGCCACTGCACTCTGCTACTATTTGTATAGCCGGGCAGTTTGCTTTAATCTTTTTTTGCAAAGCGTTTCTGCTGTTCACTTCATCGTCTATTAAAATGGCGGTTATCATTTGCTGTTATACTTTTAATGATATGGTAATTAAAGTGCCTGCGGCATTGCCTTCTTCGTCTTTTAAATCCACAATATTAATGGCATCATTTACTGCAGTGTTAAACAAATTGATGCGTTGTTCTGTAAGTTCCAAACCAAAAGAGTCATGATCTTTTTTAATGGATGTTTGCTGGCGGCCGGCGTGGCGGCCAACACCATTGTCTTTTATGGTATACTGCAATATGCCATTGAGCAAAGATGCATTAATTTCCAGCAGTCCCTTCCTGTTTTGCAGCGGTTTTAAGCCATGCAGTATTGCATTTTCTACATAAGGCTGAATGATGAGTGGTGGTATCTTATAATGGCCATTCAGCAACTCAGCATCTGCCGTAACAGTACAGAAAAAGCTGTTGTTGCTTCGTAATTTTTCTAAATCTATATAGTATGTAAGGGTTTCCCAGTCTTTCCAGAAAGATACTACATTGTTTCTGCTGTTATCCAAAATATTACGGATAAGTTTTGCAAATTTATTGAGGTAGGCACTTGCATTGGCAGCATCATTATCCAGGATAAAATTATCAATACTGCTTATGCAATTAAAAATGAAATGCGGATTCATCTGGCTGCGCAATGCTTCCAGTTTTGCATTGGAAAGCTGTTCGTTCATAGTATGCATTTGAATATGCTGCTGCTCAAGAGATGCCTCTGCTTCTATAGTTTTTATTTTATCTGCCATCAGCGTGGCTATGGTGCTCATTATTTGCAGGTGCTGTGAAGTGAAAAAGTTTTTTTGGGGATGTTCACTGTCTATCACTCCAATCAGCTCATCATTAAAAATAACAGGAACCGTTATTTCGCTCAGCCTTACCATTTCATCGGGCCGGTAGCGGCTGTCTTTTGAGGTATCGGGTATTAACACAGGTTCTTTTGTTTGCATCACATAGCCCACCATTCCCTGCCCGGGTAAAACATCAAAAACATTTTTACTAATCTCCTCGGCAGAACCTTTGGGGCCAAAGCCCGCTTTCTGTATCATTTTTGTTTTATCGGCATTCCACAAATAAATCATACAGTCCGCAAATCCTAACCGGCCAATAAGATTTTTGGCGATATCCCATAAAACCTCCTCTACATTATTTTTATCAGCCAATGAAGTGGAGAAATAATTGATGATTTTTTCCACTTCCAGTTTGTTTTTATATTGCTCTGCATTCAGTTGCTGCACTTTCAGCTTTTCGGCTGCAATAGCCCTGATGTTTTTTTCACGCCATTTTACAAACAGGTAAGCGAGTAAAACAATGCTGAAAATGGACAGAAAAATAAACCACCCCGTTTTATAAAATGGCGGTGCTATATCAAATTTAATAAACAGGGGAGCTATACCCAAACCCTTGCTTCTTACCAATAACTTATAATTGTTTGCTGAAAGATTGGAAAAAGAGATTTTATTATCCTTGCCCATCAGAATCCAATCATCATTATTTAACTTGTACTCAAGCTGAACCGGGGCATCATTATCCAATAATAAATAGCCAAACTGGAAACTGATATTGTTTTCTGATGCAGAAAATTTGTACCCGGAATCCAATGGAATATTTTTTTCGTTCAACTTGCTGTTTCGCAAATAAATTTTACCTGCCTGTTCAGGGGTAAAAAAATCATTACTGTTCCAGGTGTTATATCCTTTTGGAA
>JANMDL010000907.1:0-5865 GCA_031376295.1 Chitinophagales bacterium | reverse complement strand
GTTGCTGGCAACTGGGCTGATGCAAATACACTTGATTTTAGCTCTCCTAATACCATTGCTACCGGCTTGCTGGATGGCAATGCTGCAATTAACCGCACAACCGGCATCACATTTACACTTACGGCGCTTACCATACCCAATGGCAGCAGTTTTTATATACGCTGGCAGGATTTTAATCCCTCCGGTTCTGATGATGGTCTTTCTATTGATGATTTCAGTATGACTTACACTTTTGGCGGTGGTGGAGATATTACACCTCCTTCATTGGTTTCAGTATTACCTGCACACCTTTCCACCGGCGTTCCTGCAAGTCCTAATTGCGTAATCAGTTTCGACGAAGGCATAAAGCCCGGCACTGGTAATCTGCTCGTAAAAGAATTACCCGGCAATACAATTGTGGCTACCATCCCTGTTGCTTCTACTATCGTTACTGCCAATACAGCAGGTTTTACCATCAGTGGTTTATTACCCAATACAAGTTATTTTGTTGAAGTACCTGCAGGTGCTTATACCGACAGTGCCAATAACAACTGCGCCATCCTGGGTGGCAGCAGCAGCTGGCAGTTTACAACATTTGCCACCATCCCCGTGGCCTATAATTTTCCGTTTACCACCTGCACTACCGCCATTACCGAAGGTTTTAGCCAATACAGCGTTGTGGGACCACAAACATGGGGTTGCACCACATTTGGTTTTAACCCCAGCAATGGTTTACAGATGAATGGTTTTGTAACCGGCCCCGGCAATATTGCAAATGAGGACTGGCTGATTTCGCCACAATTGGATCTTACAGGCTTTAATATACCCCTGGTAAAATTTCAGGCCATCAACCGCTTTGCAGGGCCGCAACTGCAATTAAAAGTTTCTACCAATTATCCCGGATATGGCAATCCTAATCTTGCCACCTGGACAACCCTTAACGGCAGGTTCCCCGAAGAAAATACCAATGCGTGGACACTTTGCGACAGTATTAACCTGGCGGCCTTTAAGACCGGTACCACTTACCTTGCATGGGTGTACAATTCAACTACTGCTGGTGCAGCCCGCTGGACGCTGGATGAAATACAACTGTTTAACTCTGCAGTAGTGCCGGGTGCTTTTGTAAGCATGGCTCCTCTTAGTGCCGATTTTGGCTATATCCCTTTCGGCAGCAGCTCTTTCTGGAAACCTTTTACTTTTAATGCTACAGACCTCACAGCCGACCTTGTGCTGAATGCACCTGCTGGTTTTGAAATTTCAAAAGATTCTGCAGTAGCATCTGCCAGTATTTTGTACACCCCTGCACAGGCACAGCCAGGTGTTAAAACTTTTTATGCCAGGTTTACTCCCAATGTTGCTGACGCAGGCATTATACAGGGCAATATCAATATCAGCAGTACCGGGCTCAATCAATTAAAATCAAAGCTCAGCGGCACTTCACTTTCAAGGGAAAAAACATTGGAAGTGGTTGCCTGGAATATTGACTGGTTTGGTAAGGAAGAAATACCTGTAACCGATCCCGGACCATGGGGGCCTTTAAATGAAGATGTGCAGGAACGAAATGTTAAAACAATTATCAAAAACTTAGATGCTGATGTGTATGCTTTTGAAGAAGTAGTGGATACCACCCGCTTTAAAAGATTGATTGATACATTGGGTGGATCATCTCTATGGGGTTATGCCTTCAGCGATTTCTGTTCGGGTGCAGCAGCCCCCACAGATCCTTTTTATGCAGGCGGGCAAAAGCTTGGCTTTATTTACCGCAAAGCCAATATTACCAATGTAAGTACCCGTGGTATGCTGCGTACAAGCACTAATTATGACAGTACTTACAGATACTGGAGCAGCGGCCGTTTTCCTTACCTGCTGCATGCCGATGTAACATTGGGTGCTGTAACACAACCTGTTGATTTTATTGTTATACATGCAAAGGCCAATACAGGTACTGATGCAGAAAAAATAGATTCATACAACAGGCGTAAAAAGGGACTTCAGGAGCTGAAAGATTCATTGGATGCCAATTTTGCCAGCAGCAATATTATTTTGCTGGGCGACTTTATTGATGACCTTGACAGAACCATTGCGCCTATTACCAGCGGCCCTGATACGGTGTCATCTTACAACAACCTGATTGCAGACTCTACGGATGCCAACAGCTATAAGTCCATCACACTGCCACTCAGCCTGCAAAACCTGCGCTCTACCGTTAGTAATACAAATGTTATTGACCACCAGGTTATCTCTGATGAAATGAACGTGTTTTATATGCCGGCTACAGCTTCCATCCGCACAGAAGTAACAACACAGGTAGCACCATCTCCTATTCTGTATGGCGATAGTACAACTGATCATTACCCTGTATATGCAAGGTTTAATTTTTTACAGGCTCCTGTTCCTGTAAAGCTCATTTCGTTTACTGCACAAAAAAATGGCGGCGCCGTAAAACTGCAATGGGCAACAGCACAGGAGGTAAACAGCAAATATTTTGAAGTACAGCGTTCCGCAGGCGGTGCCAATTGGACTACCATTGCCACCATTAATGCAGCAGGCAGCAGCAATGTAACTAAGGCCTATGAAACTACAGATTATGCCCCGGCTAAAGGCATTAATTTTTACCGCCTGAGGCAGGTAGATATTGATGGAAAATCTGATTACTCTGTTACAAGAACTATTTTATTCAGCAGCAGTTACCAGGTTGTTGTTTCACCCAATCCGGCAGCTGCATTTATTAATGTATATGTGGCTAAGGACAACAACCAGCCATATACAGTTCAATTACTGGATATGAGCGGAAGAATAATAAGAACTGCCACAACAGTTCAGCCTGTAACACAGTTTACAACAGCCACACTTACAAAAGGTTTGTATACCCTGCGGATTACTGATGGAGGAAATACTACCATAAAAAAAGTATCAGTACAATAATTTAATTGCGTTGCTGCTTTATATAAAAATCCCGGGTATTCAAGCCCGGGATTTTTTTGTATAAAGTATGCTGCTAAAAAAATCAACTATTTCTTACGCTACCACCAATACTTCATCCGCTGTAAGAACCGGCAGGTTTTTGAAACACCTTACAATATTAGCTACAGTAATTACATCCTTCTGGCAATAGTTTACAATGCGTTGCAGGTCTTGCTGCTGGTAATACACTTCTGCCACCATGCTGCCATCTATATCATCTTTAGGCGATGGCACACCCAGCGTGGCGGCAAGCAGGTTGAGTGAAGTAAAGTTTTTGTAATCGCCAAAGCGCCAGTACTGGAAAGTATCCAGCATATTTACATCCCAGGGCTTCATGTTCTGGAAATCGAGGTAATGAGGTATTGCTATGCCATTGGCAAGCAAGCGCCTGCACAGAAAAGGGATGTCGAACTCCCTGATATTATGGCCGGTAAAACTCCAGCGGTTGTTCACCGCTTCCAGTTCTTTCAGCGCTTCCAGCATATTACTGAGTAATAGTTTTTCATCATCTCCATAAAACGATTTTATACGCAACTGTGTCAGCTTGCCCTCCCGTCTGAAGTAGCCCATACTTATACAGATGATTTTTGCAAACTCAGCCATCACTCCGGCACGTTGGGGGTAAAACGCTTCGCTACTGGTGCTTTCCGGTAATTGCCATTGTACTTTTTCTGACCACAGTTTTTGCCAGTCTGCTGATAGATTACCAAATACCGGCTCCTGTGGCACAGTTTCAATATCTATAAAAAGGAGATTTTCCAGTCGTATGTTTTGCATATTCATTTATTGTAAAATGAAAATACAACTCATTTTTTAAAAAACAAAAAATCCGCCGGTGGCGGATTCAATTATTTATACTGTCAGATGATTATAAAGTAATGCCAATAAACATTTGTATGCTCTGGTTTTTCCAGCTTTGCCTGTCGTCAATAGCATTTATATTGGTTAGTCCTGCCTTATACCTTACCCCAAGATTTACAACAGGTAATTGCAGCCAAAAGCCAACGATAGCACTCCATTCAGCATTTTTATAAATGTTGCCGCTGTTTTTTAAACTATCAACAGTTTGTTTTATTAAGCCACCATAAGCAGGGCCAACCTGCAGCTTTACCCGCTTGCTGGGTCCTACATTCAGGTTCAGCAGTACGGGCACTTCCAGGTAATTCAGCTTAGCACTTTTCTGACTGCCATCCCTGAAAATATCATTGTACACATCCGATGCATCATTGGAAAACTCCGAAGATGTTTGCACAAAATTCACTTCAGGCTGCAGGCCAAACCTGTTGGAAAAATTAAACTGTATAAACCCGCCTGCCTGAAAATTATAATTAAAGCCTTCTTTGTAAGATTTACCACTGATTTTATTCACGTTAACACCAGCCTTGGCACCAAACCTGAAAAATTTCTCACTGTCCATATCTGTTTTATTGCGCTGGGCAAAAGTGGCAGTTGAGCTTAATATTAAACCGATGATAATGATTCTTTGCATGTGTAAATTTTATTAATAACGAATAAAAGTCAACTACATTGTTCAATAATAATGCCAATTGGTATTTAAAATGTTAAAGCTTTGGACAGGTACAGCACCATTTTATACAGAAAAGGCCAATAAAAAACAGCGTTACAGAATCAATCCCCGGTTTTCATTTATCATTCCCAACAACTAAGCTCTCATATCCAGCCCCTGCCTGTATTTTCCAGTGTGGTTTCTATTTTCCCCTTTGTGATGCCGGGCAGTACCCGTCTGCCACACATAACGACCAGCCACGGCATACCCAACCGCCTGATAACCATATATGAGCAGGCGAAGGTGCTATAAGCATTATCTGAACTGATAGAGCAGCCCTTTCTTACATGAATTACAAACTGTGCCTGGCCGGTAAATGTCAGTACAGTTTTTTATAGCTGCTTATATTTTCTTTAAAAATATCTTTTAATTGTTACCCTGTTTTCAGTTTGAATACTGTATTACTAAAGGAGTTTACTACAGTGCATAAAAAAACCCTCCCCACGTGGGGAGGGCCTATCATTGAGCAAAAAGTGGAACTATTACTAAATTTTAATTACACTTGATATCCACAGTGTTCTTATCACCACCATTCTGAACGCAATCAGTATTGATTCTGTCTGCGCTGATACCTTCTCTTTCTGTAAGGTAATTTTTAATAGCAGCTACTCTCTTCTGGCATACGTCAGCATCTGATTTAGATGTTCCGGGATAGCCATTGATATTGATACTGCAATCAGGGTTTGACTTCATTTTTGAAGCTACAGATGCCAGCATTGCTTTTGCATCACCGCTTAATACTATACTGTTGCCTTTAAAAGAAAGACTTGGGTAATCACAAGGACACTCTTTTGCAGTAACATCAGGTTGCTTTGGATTTTTGCAGCACTCAGGCTCTGGGCATTTGCCGATACCGTCTGCATCAACTGGTTGACACTCTGTAGGAGTGATCAGTTGCTTATCTTTACAATCAGGTACACCATCACCATCTGTATCTTTAGTTACACCATGTGTATCAACCGGGCAACCAGCAGGTGTGTTTGGCTCACGATCCATCTGATCGATAACACCATCACCATCACCATCATTTAATACAGGCTTAGGCAGCTTCATGTGCTTAGGATTGTTCAACTCGCTGTAAGCGTAATCCAATGGATTCAGCCACCAGAGTGGTTCTACAGACTTAGCACCCAGGTTGAAATTCAGACCCAGAGAAAGGTAGTTGTAAGAATCAAAATCACGTGTTTGCACAGCATCACCCCATGCATGCTCCTGCCAGCGCTGACCGTCTAACAAATCATCTTTGATGAATGTATGACGCTCTTCAAGAGCAAGGTTGATGCGCTTGCCCAATTTCCAGGCAAAACCTAATATAACTGTTCCTGAAGGCTTAAGGGTGCTTTTACCAATTTTTG
>JANMDL010000905.1:0-5266 GCA_031376295.1 Chitinophagales bacterium | reverse complement strand
GGCTACATGCCGTAGGAGAAATCCTTTAGTCCCGCTTCGGTGGGGCTTTTTTTTTGTATAACTCATCATCTTCCTTTATGTTAGTAAAATATGATAAATCTAAGGATTATTGAATTACCAAAAAACAGGAAAAAACCTGTTTTTTATTTCAAAATTTATATGTATTCAAATTCAGATAAACATGTTTTTGCTGTGGGCAAAGCGGCAAACTGTATCAATAGTAAAGTGTTCTGCAATACAGGTGGTTGACAAAGGTTAAACCCAGTGGCTTTCATTGATATTGGTGTTACAAGCCAGTAAATTTGTAAAATTAAACCCAGGGCAAAGCTCACCCCTTCCTCAACTGCTCCCTCAAAAAAGCAATCTCCTCATCCTTATCCTTCATCATCTTTTCAAAAATTCCTCTCTCCATTATAATCACATTATCTGGCGAATTATTAACTGTACCGTGGTTTCCAACAATCCCTTTTTCTACTGTATTATTATAAGTCACACTTCCAAAAGTCACAATCTCCTCCGGCTTCACTTCCAGCGCAGCAGCAATTTCGCCCAGGCGGGTAAAGTTTACATCGCTTTTGCCCCGCTCAATATCGCCATAGGCGCTTACGCTCATGCCCACTTTATCGGCCACAGCTTCCTGTGTGTAGTTTTTTATTTCCCTTATGCGGCGGATATTGTTACCTATTTCTAACATACTCATGTGTTGAATTTTTTAACCATATCGGGTGGCGCCGGATAAATTACCGGTTTTGCCAGATAAATTGCTCCTTTAATTATTTGCATTCCTTTTTAGGGTTTGCCAACTTTGCACAAGATAATACAAATGTGCAAATGTGCCAATTTGATAATTTGCTAATGAAATACAAGGATAATGTGCTGATGTGCTGATTTGATAAGGTGCTGATTGAATACAAATACAATGTGCAAATATGCCAATTTGATAATACCGCTAAGGCGGCACAAGTTGTGCTAATTAAATACAAAATACAAGCAAACTTAAAAACATACATACTATGGAGCAGCAAAACCAAACAAACCGCTGGAAGGAATACCACCACAGCCTTGATACGGACGATGCCAAAGCCTGCCGCCAGCAGATTGAAAAGCTGCTGGGCATTGGCCCGGGGGCATTTCGCCGTAAAATAAACAACCCGCAGCAAATGAGCTATGCCGAAAAACAGTTGATTGGCAGGGTGTACAGGGTAAAGAAGGAGTATTTGTTTCCGGAAATCTTAGAAGATGTGATGATTTGATAATGTGCTGATGTGCCAATGTAGCAATGTACCAATGTACCGATTTGCCAATCTCGTAAAAGCGGGACAAGTAGTGCTGATTCCTCAAGGGTGGTGCTGGTTTTACTGATAAGATGTAATGAGTGATGAATTATGAGGTGCCGGTAACGATATCATCCACACCAGTATTTATACTTTTGCGGAGCAGTACCCGGAGAAAAAGATAGTATTGGTGTTGTAACATTATTTCTGAATAAATATATTAATTTTTATGATGTGGCTTACTGATGCTGCATTGTAGTATTTAGTACTGGTTAAATGACTAGTGCCCGCACTGGTCAAAAAACTTATTTTTTCGAGTGTTTTTCCTCATTGCTAATAATTGGCTCTGTTTAATTTTACACCATCAAATAAATCAGCAATATCCTGAAGAACTGTTTGAACAACCCTGTTCAAGAAAAAGACAGTTGCCATTTATATTGCATTTATAATTTAAGAAACAATATCTATAATAAAATCAATTGTAAACCACAAAATGATCGGGATAAAAAAATTACTGAACACTGTAAAAATGCTGGCATTAACCTTTTTCGGCAGGCAAAAAACGATTCCGCTTTTTCTGCAAAAGCATCATTTACATCCAAATTTTAACTGGTTAACTAAAGGTAAATAGTCTGGCCTGTTTTGGCGAAAAAAGATTTTTTCGAAAAGGAAAAAGCATTTCACCTGCTGCATGGTAACAGCGGTCAGCTAAAGATTATGAAGTAAATTTTTTTTAAAAGAGAAACTTAAGCATCATTTTAAAAATCCAATGTAAATAAACCAATCACTTTAAAAATTCAATTAATGAAAAAATTTTTTACACTTCAATTATTACTGCTTGCCGCGGTAATAACAAATGCACAGGCCTGGAAGGCATTTAACATCCTGTCAGGTAACCCAAATGCAACGGGTAACGACATTCGTTTTTTAAACGGAACAACTGGTTGCCTTGGTGCTACCATCGCTACTACCAATGGTATACCTGCAGGCAATAACAACCTGCCTTATGGTGCGGCTTTTGATCCTACAGAGGGCAAGCTGTATTATTCCAAAGCAGGTACCACTGCCAGTACCAGTGTATTTAATGTATATAACAATACTGCTGCCGTAGCTACCAATACCAATATTGCTACCATCAGCGGAGGCGAATTTTTCCGCATGGGTGTAGGGCAGGATGGTAATGTGTATGGTACTGTTACGGCACTTGTAATACAGCTTTCAGCATCTGCGCCCCGTATTGATATTCAAACGGTGAAGCTTACCCGGTACAATCCATCTACCAATACATTTACTGTACTGGGTAATATTCAGTGCCCGTCAGCATATTCAAGTACGATGCCTGCACCATATAATACCGGCGATTACTGGAGCAGCAGCGATGCCACCACCACCCCTTTTTATGCCGCACAACTGGGGCATTCTGGTTACGGCGATTTGGTGGTAGCGCCAGACAATACCATGTATATGACCATCGGAAAAAAACTGATACGCATCCCCAATTATACCAGTATTACCGGTACAGGATTAGTTCCTTCGGTAGAAGTGGGTAACATACTACCGGCTGGTGTAGGCTTTAACTTTAGCACACAGGGGTCGGGCACTTATGGCCTGTCCTGGGATTTTACAAATGGCAACATCATGGTTATCAGCAGCCGCAGTAGTGATGGCAGTGATGGCAGTTACAACGTTAATCCTGCTACTGCTGCCATATCAGGCAGCTTCAGGGTTAACTGCCTGGCCACACCTACCTCAGCCAACTTTGCCGATTTAACAAGCGTAATCAGTTCAATTGGCGTGGCCAAACAGCTTACCACTGTGCAATGGCTTGGTTATAATAACCGCTACAGGCTTACTTACCGCATCCGGGTGGAGAACATCGGCACTTCTATCCTTAAAGCGGTACAGTCGGCTGAAAATCTTTCAACAGCTTTTCCTGCGATTACTATTTCTAATGTGTCTGCAGCTTTTGTAAGTAACCCGGCATCGCTGGTATTAAATGCAACCTATAACGGAACTACTGTTACCAATTTGTTTGACGGCACCAAAACTTTATACGGGGCTTTGTACAATGGCGCTAACCTGAATGGTGGCGCCGGTACCATTACTGCGGGCAGCAATTTTGCCACCATTGATGTTACTTTTGATGTGGCAGGTGTGGCTACTAATGGCACCACCACTTACAACAATACTGCTACCGGTTCGGGAACGGCGTTTGATGCTACTACAGTAACCGACAACAGCGATAACGGTACTGCTGTGGAAACAGGAACTGCCAACGCTAAAGCAGATGATGCCGGTGAAGGTGATGCAACTCCGATCAAATTCGGTTCAACAGTAAGCGGTACCGTATGGAACGATATCAACAACAGTGCTAATAATACACTCAGCAATATTTTTACCGCAGGCGAAAGTGGCAGCAATGCAGGTGGCCTTAATGCCGTACTGATTGATCCCATTACAAACTTAGTAATTGCCTCAGTGCCTGTTGCAGCAAATGGTACTTACAGTTTTACCAATGTGCCTTCATTTGCTAACCTGCAGGTACGCATCAGTACTACCGCAGGTACAGCAGGCAGTGCACCACCGGCAGCATCGGTACCCGCAGGCTGGTCACTTACATCGCCATCGGCTACCAATACTACGGGTGATATCAATACAGGTACATACAATGCTGCCGATGCGGCAAGGTTTGGTGCCATTGATGATCCTAATAATGATTTTGGATTACAACGCTTGCCCGAATCTGCGGTTAACCTGCAACCAACAGCAGGTAACCCCGGCGGTTTTAACAGTGCAACAGTACCCGCCGGTGCATTTCAAACCAATAATGTAGGCGCAACCCCCAATACGCAGGACTATGATGGCGGTACGGTAAACAATATCCGCATTACTGCCTTTCCCACCAATGCCAACAGTATTACTATTAACGGAACGGTTTATACCAGCGGTGGCACCTGTCCCCCTGCAACGAGTTGCACAGCGTGGCCCGGTGGCGGCGTAACAGTGCCTTATACAAACGGTACAGGCCCAACTCAGGCCATCAGTGTTGATCCGATAGAGGGCAATGTGGATGTGATAATACCATTTGTATCGGTTGACAATGCGGGCAGGGAAGATGCCACACCCGGCAGCGTTACCATTCCTTTCCGTACTGTTACCCTTGCCGGTACTGTATGGAATGATTTGGATGGCGACCTGTCGCTGAACGGTGCAGAAACAGTGATTAATGGAACCAACAGTGGCGGGGGCTTGCTTACTGGCGCTGTGTTGTATGCCAACCTGGTTGATCCTGGTGGTAATGTAATTGCCTCGGTACCTGTTGCCAGTAATGGAACTTATAGTTTCCCCAATGTACCGCAATCAACAACCGGCCTTACAGTACAACTGAGTACCAACCAGGGTACAGTAGGTATTGCAAAACCTGCAACTGCTTTGCCAACAGGCTGGGCAAGTACGGGCGAAAATAAAAACGGACAGGGTGGTGCCGCAGATGGAACTGCCAATGCAGAGATACCGGTAACTACGGTTACTACCAATATCACTTTGCAGAATTTTGGTATTCAGCAAGTTCCTGAGAGTGCTTTCAATCTCCAGGCAGCAGGTGGTAACCCCGGTGGCTTCAATAGCCAAACGGTACCAGCAGGTGCTTTTCAAACCAATAACGTGGGTGCTACACCCAATACACAGGATTACAATGGTGGTACGGTGAACAATATCCGCATTACAGCATTCCCCGCTAATGCCAACAGCATTACAATAAATGGAACGGTGTATACCAATGGAGGAACCTGCCCGCCTGCAACCAGTTGTACCGCATGGCCGGGTGCCGGCGTTACTGTGCCGTATACCAATGGCACGGGGCCAACCCAGGCCATCAGTGTTGATCCAGTGGAAGGCAATGTGGATGTGATAATACCATTTGCATCAGTTGACAATGCAGGCAGAGAAGATGCCACACCCGGCAGCGTTACCATTCCTTTCCGTACTGTTAC
>JANMDL010000844.1:0-5246 GCA_031376295.1 Chitinophagales bacterium | reverse complement strand
GAGAAAGGCAGCCCATCGGCACTTAAACCGGATAATGCAAAAAAAGCTATGTACTCACCATTGGCACCATTACCCCTTGGGCCGCTTGCTGCAGCCAGCAACAGCCGGGTAGCGGCAGACAGTTCGTTTGCTGTAATACAGCAATTTGCCAACTGGTTTAAAAAAAATTCTACGGGTTTTGAAGTGCCCCTGCAATGGCCCGCTTTTGCTGCCATGATAAATGATGAAAAAAAAATGTACGCTGCATGGACTGAAACCGACGATGGCAAAAAAGCCATTTTAAATGTAAGCAATACAAGTTTTGACAGAGAGCGGATAAAAATACAGGGCGAAGCAAACAGGGAGGCCAACAAAATGCGTATTGATGGCATTGCAGCAGATATCTTTGTAAATGAATGTGTACATATCATTCAGGATTGGCTGAAACTAAAAAACTGATTACTTTTATATTTTTAAACACTAAACCAACAGTACTTATTATGAAATTTTTTACGCTTATTGCAGTTTATACCCTTACGGTAACAGGCAATGCAGTATCTGCCCAAAATTTTGACATCGCCGTTGACTATCTCAGCCATATTGATAAGCAGCAAGTAAGCGTTTCCAAACGCTACCTGAGCTATAACAGTGCTGTATCGCATGGCAAAAAAGCGAGAAAGGTTGAAAACCTGAGAAGCAAATTGCTGGATGAAGTGCAGGAAGCACGGATGAACATCAACAGCATGCCATCGTTTAATGGCGACAAGGAATTCAGGGATTCTGCTGTAGTTTTTATGAAACTGTATTATAATGTACTGAATGATGATTACAGCAAAATAATAAACATGGAAGAAATTGCCGAACAGTCGTACGACCAGATGGAAGCGTACCTGCTGGCACAGGAATTAGTGAGTGAAAAACTGAAGATCGCTAATGAAGCGGTACGCATGGCACAGAAAAAATTCGCTGCTAAAAACAATATTACATTGCAGGAAGGTAAAAGTGAGATAAGTGAGATGATGCACCAGGTGGGTGAGGTGAATCATTACTACAATATTATATACCTGCTGTTTTTCAAAAGCCACAAGCAGGAGGGCTATTTATTAGAGGCTATAGAAAAAAAGAACATAACCGCTATTGAGCAGAATAAAAATGCCCTGCTGCAATATGCTTCTGCAGGCCTTGCTGCACTGGATACCTTTAAATCATTTAAGGGAGATAATTCGCTGGTGAGCAATTGCCGCCGCATGCTGGACTTTCATGCAAAGGAGGCAAAGGAAAAAATTACAGCGGTTACCGACTTCTTTATGACGGAAGAACGTTTTAGTAAAATGAAAGCCGATTTTGAAAAAAAGTCCTCGCCTTCGCAGGAAGAGGTAGATGCATACAATAAAGGAGTAAAAGATATCAATAACGCCTCCAACGCTTTTAACAATACAAACAGGCAATTGTACGAACAGCGTACAGAACTGCTGAACAACTGGAACGAAGCTGTAAAAGATTTTATGGACAGCCAGATGCCCACTTACAAGAAGTAACGGCGGTTAATATTTTAAATAAACAAATCGTTGTACAACTGTGCGCCGGGCACTACAGAATATTTATCAAGATCAGTAATTCCTTCTTCGGCCAAAACGGCTTCATCTATAAAAGTATTACCCGTACATTCAGTTGATGAACGGCGAAGGATATAATAAGCTGTGTCGGCAATAATTTCTGGTGTGCGGCTCATTTTCATCAGCGCTTCGCCACCCAGCAGGTTTTGCACTGCGGCTGTAGCAATAGTGGTGCGTGGCCACAAGGCATTGGCAGCAATATTGTATTTTTTCAGCTCAGCAGCCAGGCCAAGCGCTATCATGCTCATGTTGTATTTGCTCATGGTATATGCCAGGTGGTGTGCAAACCATTTCATATCCATATTAATTGGCGGCGATAAATTGAGGATATGGGCATTGGTTCCTTTTTTTAAATGCGGAATACAGGCTTTACACACAAAAAAAGTACCCCTTACATTTATCTGGTGCATCAGGTCGTAGCGCTTAGGTTCTGTTTGTTCGGTAGGCGTAAGCCCGATGGCCGATGCATTGTTAATCAAAATATCAATCCCTCCAAAATGCTCCACTGCTTTGTCCACAGCCTGTTGAATCTGTGCTTCATCACGTATATCACACTGTACTGCCAGGCCCTTGCCACCCGCAGCTTCCATTTCGGCTGCTGCCGAAAATATAGTACCCCCCAGTTTGGGGTTTTCTATTGTTGATTTGGCTGCCACTACAATATTGGCCCCTTCTTTGGCAAGCCGCAGGCCAATAGCTTTACCAATACCCCGGCTGGCACCGGTTATAAAAACTGTTTTGTTTTGAAAAGACATAAGCTGAAATAATTAATTTGATGATGCTGATATCCTGTACAATATCCTGCTAAAAAATGGAAATACAATAAAAGGCTGAATATTTATCTGTTTTTAATGGCCGTAAAACATTACTTCAGTTCCATCTTTGCCACTTTGGGATCCACATGCACTGTATCATGCTCAAAGTCTAATTTAATCCGCCATTTCTGCATGGTGGCTGCACCAATAATGGCTTCTTCACTCAGGCCGGGTACCAGTAAAAATTCATCACTCAGCAAAACATCGTTGAGGTAAAAATCAACACGAATCGCTTCTTTAACCTGTATAAAATGTCCTTCTGAAGCTGTGGCGATATTCCTGACACGCCCCAACGGAGTCGGAATTTCCAGGTTGCTTACATAATCAGGATTAATACAACTGAGATTTGCACCACTATCAAAAAGGGTGTACAAATTTTTTTCTCCTTCTGAACCTGCAAACAACAATGGCAATTTTATTACTGACATAAAAAGCGTTTTTACAAATATACTGAATGATGGCTGAATTGTCCGCTACTTCGGGTGCATTTCAGGACAAACGCATTAAAACCAGTTGCAGTAGAAAAGAGGTATGTTTTTAATCCCGAAGGGATGCAATTATTATAGAAAAGAACATTTTTCGATTTTCAATAACCCCCCATGGGCAAATCTTCACCCCGTTGGTCAAAGGACCAGACGGGGGCTTTCGGAGGCGCAAAGTCTGTTGTGTGCCGCCGCGTAATCTTTGACCAGCGGCGATGCTTTTTTAATTGCTGAATATCAAGTAAATAGCGATGGGTTATATATAATTGTCGCGGGCTGGTGAGGATGCCAGCCAGGGCAGTGAGCCGTGAGCGTCCCAAATGTTCGGGAAGATTGTGTTGCAAATTGAAGTTTTAAGATTTCAAACCATTGCTGATATGTTAAAAGATTTGGATGATTGATTTGTTCTTTTCCTTGATGAAAAGAACCAAAAATCAAGGGCTGCGGAAAAAAAGCTAAAAATTTTCCTATCTGGCTAAAATGAAATTAGTCACAGCAGTTGAATAAAGCCGGTCAATGGTGCGACTTACTGGCTAAGAATATAGCCGGGCTATTGTAACATCAATTTCATTTTTGCACCAGCCATGAAAATTTTCTTAACGCAATTTTTTCTAAGGCCCATCCTTCGAAAACACTTTCTGAATAGGAGTGGATGGGTATATAAAATATACGTCAAATACTGCTATTTTACTCTTTAAGAACTTGGTATATTAGTAGCTCTCAAACACATAGTCATGGATTATATATATTTGTCGCTGTTTGGTGAGGACTCTGCCTAAAACACAAAAAAAGGTTTAACAGTTTGAAATGCACCCTCTGCTACTTCAACTGACTATATTCATCTTCCTTAAAGCCAACCAGCAGCCCTTTTGGGTACTCCAGCACCGGCCTTTTGATGCTGCTGGTATGGCTCATCATCAGCTTGATGGCTGCAGCCTGTGTAGTTACTTTCTGCTGCGCTGCCTCGGGCAGTTCCCGCCAGGTAGTACTTTTCTTATTCAGCAGTACTTCCCAGCCAACCAACTTGCACCATTCGTCCAGCTTGGCTTTGCTGATGCCTTCTTTTTTATAGTCGTGAAACACAAATGCAAGCTTATTACTGTTCAGCCAGGTCATTGCCTTCTTCATTGTGTCGCAATTGGGAATGCCGTAAATCGTAAACATAATACAATGCTCTTTTTTAATATGCCGCCATTACCGGTTTGGTCTGCATAATTTTTTCAATCTTTTCCATTACTTCATCAGTAAGCAGGGGCAGTACTTCCAGCGATTTAAGGTTATCCAGTAACTGCTGTTTTTTGGTAGCACCCAGTATAGCCGTACTCACGTTTGGATTTTTAATACACCAGGCAATAGCCATCGCTGGTTGGCTTACACCCATTTTAGTGGCAAGCTCACCAAATTTCTTTACCCTTTTTATTTTATCCTCCACCATCCAGCTGTTTTTAAGCCAGTCGAACCCTTCCATGGCAAAGCGGCTGCCCTTGGGTATACCATCATTGTATTTACCGGTTAAAAGTCCCGATGCCAGCGGACTCCAGATAGTGGTACCCAGGCCAACGTTCTTATATATTTCTACATAATCGTTTTCAACCTTGTTGCGCTCAAACAGGTTGTATTGCGGCTGCTCCATGGTGGGGCCAATCAGGCGGTACTGCTGCGCCACCCTGTGGGCTTCCATAATTTCCACTCCACTCCACTCGCTGGTACCCCAATACAGAATTTTGCCCTGCTGTATCAGCGTATTCATGGTAAGCACCACTTCTTCAATGGGGGTGTTTTTATCGGGCCGGTGACAAAAATAAAGATCAAGATAATCAACCTGCAGGCGCAGCAATGCCTCTGTACAGGCTTCGGTAAGGTGCTTGCGGCTGAGGCCCATCTGGTTGGGCTTATTCTCCTTACCCCGCCAGCCAAAAAATGCTTTGGAAGAAATGATATACGAAGTGCGGTCCCATTTTTTCTTTTTGATTACCCGTCCCATCATTTTTTCGCTTTCGCCAAGGGCATACACTTCTGCATTGTCGAAAAAGTTGATGCCCTTGTCATAGGCAATGCCCATCAGCTCATCGGCCACTTTATCATTTATTTGTTTGTGAAAACTTACCCAGCTCCCGAAAGAAACGGCACTTACCTGCAGACCCGACCTGCCCAAACGACGATATTCCATATTGATTGATTGTTTTATTGATGTGTAAAACAAAGTTATGACATTTGTAAAAAAATCATACTTTTATATCGTTACCGACAGTTAGCCAGCAAGCAGTTGCCAGTAGCCGAGTGTTACATCCAGGCAAGTTAATTGCCGGTATTTTTTTGGGACAAGCATTTGTATTTCATGGCATCATCGTTGT
>JANMDL010000826.1:0-3041 GCA_031376295.1 Chitinophagales bacterium | reverse complement strand
CCAGGCAACAAGAAAAATAAAAGTTAAGGGTGACTTACTGATAGGTGCTTATATCCGCTCTAATGTAAAGCACAACATTGTAGAAAAGATAAATGAATACCTTTTCATGGTTGGGTACCGTCAATTTTTCTGGAATGGCCTGCATGTTGAAGCAAAATCAAATATTGGTTTCGCCAGGGGAATAAAAAATAAAATTGACGGTAAGGACTATAACAATTTTTCCTGGTTTTGGGAGGCCAATGCAGGGTATAAATTTGACTTTGCCAAAAAGCTGCATTCAAATTTTTATGTTATTCCTCAATTTGGAATTTTAAGCAGCATCAGTTCAGATATTGGCCCAAGAGGTGGTAAAACTGACACTTTTATTCAAGGCAATTTATTGTTCGGATACAATTTTTAATTCACCTTCTAATTTAAAAAAATGAAACAAATAGCAAATAAAATAATCACCTTTCTTTTTTTAGCAATCGCAAATAATAGCCAGGCTCAATCAAAAAATGATAACATATCATTTACCTATGCCGAGTTCAGGGCTGGATATGGAGTTACCAGTTTTGGAAAAGGTTTAAAGGAAAAGTATGATGCAGGTAATTTTTCCACCTCCAGCGGTTTCCTTGCATCACTGGCAGCTTATCGAAAATTTAAGAATATCAATTATGTAAATTTTGGTATTAAGTACAAATCATTAGGAGCCGGCCCTTCAACTGGTGATAATAATCAGGAAATGTTTTTTAACTATTGGGGGGCAGCCATAAGCACAAAATATTTTCCTTTTGATAAAAATGCCAGAAAAGGCGTTTATGTGCAAGGCGATTATTTTTTTATCACACAGTTTACACAGAAATACCGGACGAGTACAAATTTAGATTTCAACCATCAATTTGCCATCGGAAGCGGACTTGCTTTTGGGCTTGGCTATGATATTTCGTTTGGGGCTAAACCAACAATGCTCACTATAGGTTTGGAATATGAAAGAGACAACCGTACAGGTGAAGTAACTGGTATTGGAAGTAAAACTTTTGTAAGTTCAAATTTCGGAATAATGGTGGGAGTAAAGTTCTAAATAAATGATAAAGCAGATTTGCCATAAAAATAGAGTGCTGTTTTGGCTGGGCTTTGTTCACCTGGTTTTATTTTTTCTTCTTTTGCTTTACTATCCGTTCAATGAAAATATTATTTTAGGAATTAATGCAGTTGTAAAACCAATGAAGTTTGCACTGAGCATTTGGCTGTACAGTTGGACAATGGCATTTATTCTATCCTATGTTACTGATTTAAAAAAAGTAAAAGTGTATTCATGGGTGGCGATTGTTGCAATGGGTTTTGAACAACTTGCCATTACATCCCAGGCATTGAGGGGAGAGCTTTCACATTTTCACACAGCAACCACTTATGGATTTATTATTTTTCAATTGATGGGCATTTTTATTCTTGCATTAATATTATGCACTGCCTATATCACTTATATTTTTATCCGGCAAAAAAGCTATAACCTGCCACCGGCAATAGTGTTAGGTATTAAAATAGGGCTTATTTATTTTGTGATATTTAGCTTATTTGGAGGTTACATTGGCGGCCTAAAGGGGCATACAGTGGGTGATGCAGATGGTGGCAAAGGTTTATGGTTTTTAAATTGGAGCAGATTATTTGGTGATTTAAGGGTAGCACATTTTTTTGGGATACATAGTTTACAGATAATTCCGCTATTTGCAATTTTAATTTTGAAAATTTCAAAGCCCAAAGTTGCAGTAAATGCAGTTTGGACATTTTCAATACTCTACCTGTTTTATGTATTATCTGTACTGATTCAATCTTTAAAGGGCTTACCCTTTATACCAGTTTAATATTGGTTTCAGTTGTCTTATTAAATTAAAGAAGTATTATAAAAGTAAACCACTGATTAGGATGGAGATTTTAAACAGCACTGTGGATGATGCAGATGAAATTCTGAGATTATGCAAATTATTCAGGAAGTCAAAAAATGTAAAGCAACTTAATGCCTGTTTAAATCTGAATGGAAAATCAATCATCTCAAACATTTTAGAAAAAAGGCTTTGGAAAATAGTTATTGACAACCAAATAGGCTTTGTTTTTACGATATTATTACACCATTCTTACAATTGTGAGATGATAACTTCACCCTATCCTGCTACTGTCTTTCCTGTAGCAATTAATCCTGCATTTAATGAGTCAAGTTTTATTAATGTAATAGGCAAATGGGTAAAAAAATATGAAGCAGACAATGTATGTATCATTGCTCAACCAAATAAAAAAATTGAGTACCCAGACTTAACTGTTTTCTTTCAAAAATTATGGTTTTAGTTTGCCTGTTCAAAACCTGTACTATAGCCATCTTGACTTATTCTTTATACTGATTCATAAATCTTACCCTCTTTATTATTATATCATTTTTTCTAAGTCAATTTCAGGATACTTTTTATCTAAATAATTTCCTAACCCAAGTCAACGGTTTTATATTCCAGTTCTACTCATTTTTGTTGTATCAACACAATTAGTAAAAGAATTAAAATAGCAAAACTCATACTTCATGATTCTATATACGAAACAATAAAATATTATTTTATGCTGCCAGTGAATAAGAAAATAGTACAGATACTAAAATTAAATTTCGGCATAAACTATAATAGTATTTCTGAGGATACCAATCTTATCAAGGAGTTCAACCTGTGTGATTGGGAACTGGAGTTATTATACTCAAAATTAGAAACAGCATTTAATATAGAATTACAAAACGAAGTGCCAAAAGATGATATATGCATAAGGGAATTACAAAGGGAAATAAGAGATAATATTTACAGCAAAAAAGCATAACTCAATATATGAAAAAGGGCCTTCGCTTAATAATAACGGTATTTTTATTTTTTCAGCTAAGCACATCTTGGGCACAGGCTGATAAAGAGTATAGCCTAACAGTTAATGTGCGAAACAGCGCAACAAATGAACTTATTGAAGGCGCTACTGTAAAAATATTGGCAAAGAAAAATGTGGAGATTATCACCGATTCTATAGGTAGTTTTTTG
>JANMDL010000799.1:0-2929 GCA_031376295.1 Chitinophagales bacterium | reverse complement strand
CAAGGGCATTATGCTGCGGCTGAATTATTCCTGCTTCTGGCGCAGGGATGATGTTGTGAACAGTGCCGGTATGATGCGCACATTAAAGCTGAATGGCCTCAGCGGCGATACAGGTGATAAAATTGCTACGGGCAGACACTGGATGTTTTCACCTTTTAAAGAACTTGTGCTTGTACACGCCGTGCAGCAGCCGGTAACTGCCCCCAAAATAACCGAACTGGTGCCTGAAAGAGATTATGGCGATTATACCGCATTGCTGCATACAGCTTTTATCACCCATAGCCAGAGTACTGAAAAAGTGATGATTGAATGTGACTGGACGGAGCCGGTGGATGATATGCTGAAGCCCCGCCCGGATATGGCTGTTCCTTTCAGCCAGCAGGTGAGTACCATCCCCATTCATTACAGCTACCCGTCGCTGCGGCTGGGCGAAAAATTACCCGCAAGGGCAGCATCAAAAACTGAGTACACAGCAAAGTACCCGGTGCTGCACCAGGTAAATGATACAAAGCACCGTAATGTTATTTACAAAATAATCGGCACTACCCGTTATCGTGAAAACTTTGTAAGCCTGTTGGCTAATATTCAGCCTGCACCGCCGCTTACTAAAGAAACGGTGTATGAAAAAACGGTGAACCTGCTTTCCACAGCCAGGCCGCTGGCACCCGAGATTGACTATGTGATTCCTTCTTTTGAGTGGGAGCGTGCCATGCAGGGCAATAAATTAGTTACTGGCAGGCTGAGCAATATACGGGTTTACCTCAGGCGGCCCTGGTACAGCAGTGGTGATGGCGAACTGCTGGGGGTTGTTATACCTGCTGGCGGTGGCCAGGTAAACAAGCTTCAATTGCTTAGCGGTACTATCAACGGCAACTTAGTTTCACAATGGGGAACTGACCCCACAAAAATAGCAGCAGGTTTAAATGCCGGCAATACGGTGCAGGTGAGTCCTGCGCAGGAGAATTTTGTAAATCCCTTAAAAGTAGAAGATGGCCTCAGTATTGTGGAAGAGCCGGGCAGAAGAGTGAAAGTGGTGGGCTATCCTGTGCAGTTTGATGAGCAGCGGCAGTTGTATTTTGCCGATATACTTTTTCTCATCAATGAAGCGTACTTCCCATTTATAAAATTAGCCCTTACCCGTTACCAGCCCGATTCGCTGAAGGTGGATAATACTGATTGCTGCCTGTCACCCATTGTAAGTGCCGATTTTGTGCAGATACCTGCGCCACGCAGCACTTCATTGGAGCATAGCGGTGCCAAAAATGTATTTATAGCGGCAATACTGGGTACGGCACCAAGCTTTATGTCTCCCGACTTTGCCATAGAAGTGGAAATAACCGTGGAAGACGCTGCCAATTACATCAAATCAGATGAAGCCTATATCCGGCTGCAGAATGTAAGCAGACCCATTTACAGTTTCAGGCAAAAAATAGAACGCATCCATTTCGCCAAGGGCAATACTTTTTATTATGCACACCCCGTAACACTGCCTGCGGAATATGCCACCAAAGCTTATCGTATCCGTATTATGGAATATGAAATGCTGCCGGGTGATCCGCTGCGCAATGGCAGCCAGTTTAATGCTGCCTATACCGGGCTTGGTACTACCGGGGCACAACTGCAGGAGCGGCTTACATTTTCGGATGTGTATGAAGTGAATGTGTAAGGAGTTGTTGCAATGTTTTCTTATTTGGTAAAAGCCGGATTTGGATAGTTGGTATATTTGATGATAAATTTATCAAAGTACAACAGCAGCTACGATGGCCACAATATTAGACCTGGTGGGCAATACACCACTTGTGCAACTTAAAAAAGTAACCGTTAACGAAAATGTAACCATCTACGCAAAGTTAGAAGGCAATAACCCTGGCGGCAGTGTAAAAGACCGTGCCGCTTATGGCATGATAAAGGGTGCTATTGACCGGGGAGAAATAACCGAAGGTATAAAACTGATAGAAGCCACAAGCGGCAATACCGGTATTGCTTTAGCCATGATGGCCAGCCTGTTTAATGTGCCGATAGAACTGGTGATGCCCGAGGATGCTACCCGTGAAAGGGTATTGGCCATGCAGGCATTTGGTGCGGTGGTAACACTTACGCCAAAGTCAGGTTCGATGGAAGCAGCCATTGATTATGCCAATGCAAAAGTAGCAGCAGGCGGTTACCTTATGCTGAACCAGTTTGGCAATGAAGACAATCCACGCATGCACTACCGCACTACCGGCCCCGAAATATGGAAAGATACGGATGGTAGCGTTACACATTTTGTATCGGCCATGGGTACTACCGGCACCATCATGGGTGTGTCGAAATATCTAAAAGAACAAAACCCTGCGGTACAGATTGTTGGTTGCCAGCCTGCCGACGGCGCTAAAATACCCGGCATACGCAAGTGGCCCGAAGCCTATATGCCCAACATCTTTAACCGGCAGCGGGTAGACCGCATTATTGAAATTGCCGAAGCCGATGCCCGCATAATGGCCAAACGCCTTGCCCGTGAAGAAGCCATCTTCAGCGGTATGAGCAGTGGTGGCGCCGTACATGCCGCGGTGGAATTATCCAAAGAACTTTCTTCCGGCACCATTGTTTGTATCATCTGCGACAGGGGCGACCGGTATTTGTCGTCGGATTTGTTTGATTGAGGCATCAGCAGTTTGAATAATACCGGCTGTAAGCGCAATGGGAAGACTTATATTATAAACTGATAATGCGTTGCAGGTAAACCTGGTATTGAGTTGTAAAAACATGACGGATTACAATTTAATTACAGTGTTCTGTTTATACTGTGTTACCTTTAAAAAATGAATTACGCAATAACTGATGATTTCTTTGAAAAGTTCACTCAAATTCCGCTTGTTGCTGAGATGAACTTTAGCAGTGATGAGCTGAGTATCCTGAAGCAGAGTGCGAGTCGTGCCTCGACGACCTT
>JANMDL010000777.1:0-3557 GCA_031376295.1 Chitinophagales bacterium | reverse complement strand
TGCTACTGGCTGCCGCAGGCTGCCGGGGAAATGAAAGTGTTTGAAATAACAAAAACTACAGGCGCATTACTGCTGGATATAAACGGGACATTGACTGTTAAAGTACTTCGGGATAAATACAAAGAGCAAAATGCAGGAAGTGATATTATGGCGCTGCTCAAATCGTTACAGCAGCATGCAATCATCTCATTTAAACAATAAATTTACCACTCGTGAAAATAATACTTGTAGATAATTTGCTGCTTAAAAGGGAAAATAATACTGAAAAGTATGACCTGCAGCCGCATCTCGGGCTTATATCCCTGATTGCAGTATTGAGGAATTCGGGGTATGATGCGGCATTATACGACCCAAAGCTCGATATGTCAGTTGGTAAACTGAAAACCGACAATACACTTTATAAGAAAATTGCAGCCGCCATCATTCAAATGAAACCAGACCTGGTTGGGTTTACCTCGTTGGGTTGTAATTTTATCTGCACAGTAAAAATTGCCGGCTACATTAAGAAACGGTTTCCAAAACTGCCCATTTTACTTGGCGGCCCTCACGCCACTGTTCTGCACAGGGAAATTTTGACAGCCTTTACGCAGTTTGATGTGATAGTACGCAATGAGGCGGAGCTTAAAATTGTACCTGTTATTGAAGCAATAGGTAGCAGCAATTTTGAAAAAATACCCGGTGTTACCTATAGAAAAAATGGAGAGGTGCTTGCAACCCCGGGTGATACGGTAATAGAAGATCTCAATCAATTGCCATTTCCGGCATACGATAAATATCCTATTGAAAAGCTCGGGCTTTCCTCTCTCAGGGTAGAAGCGGGCAGGGGTTGCCCTTTTAAATGTACCTTTTGCTCTACAGCTACTTTTTTTGGCAGGAAATACCGGTTGAAATCTGCTGTACAGCTTTGTGCCGAACTTGATTTTTTGCGGGACAGGTATGGCATAACAGAATTCAGCCTTACACATGATCTTTTTACCGTAAACAGGCACAAAGTTGTGGAGTTTTGTAATGAAGTAATGGACAGGGGTTATACATGGAAATGTTCTGCACGCATGGATTGCGTGGACCCTGAATTACTCAGCCTGATGAAAAAGGCAGGTTGTGTTGCAATTTATTACGGTATTGAAACAGGCTCGCAACGGATGCAGAAAATTTCGCAAAAAAAATTAGACCTTGGTATATTTAAAGAGACACTTGCCACCACGCTTGCTGTTGGAATGCAGCCAACAGTTTCCTTTATTACCGGGTACCCCGAAGAGGAAAAACAGGATCAGGATGACACGCTGGATCTTATCGGCTATTGTTACAGTATTCAAACAAACATAAAGTTAAACATACAATTGCACCTGCTTACACCGGAGCCCGGCACAGCATTGATGCAGCAATACCAGGGCCAGCTTGACTTTGACAACTATATAACTGATTTCAATTTTCCTACTCTCGAAGAAGACGACAGTGCGGTAATGGGGGCAAATCCTGAAGTCTTTATGAACCATCACTATTTTAAAGCGGTGCTGCCAAGAGAACGGCATATTTTTGTCACCGCTTTTTTTGAAATACTGCAGCCGCTTTGTAAAGACATTATCCGGCTGCTGATACAGCGGTATGAAAATAAGCTGCATGTATTTGCAGATGCTGTGTACCAGTGGCGTAAAAAACAGGACAGTGCCATAAAAGGATTTGCAATTAATGACTTCATCAGTTACATAGAAGCAACTTATGCAAAAAACAGTTACCTGCGTTCCCTGATTATGTATATGTACCAGGTATTTAAAACCAGTACAGCGCTTACTACATTAAAAGTGCCAGTGGAGCCTGGTACACACAAACGCAGGATAAAGGTGTCTCCTAATATTTTTGTGCTGAAAAATACACATAATTGCCCGTTGATACTGGAACGGCTGGGGCAGCGGCAATTTATTTCACGTAAACTTGCTACGGCAAAAACAAACCTGCTGGTGCAGCTTATTGAAGACGGGGATGGGGAGCGGAGCATGAAAAATTATGATGTGGATGCAAACCTTACTGATCTTATTGAACAGATTAACGCAAAAGAAATACCGGATATCCAGGCATCTTCCCTGCGGCCTTTAACCAAGGCAGGCATTCTTTATTACTGTTAATAATCCGTTTGTGTGAAAAAAAAAGTAAAGAAAAAAAATGTTATTGATATTATTGAGGGCTACTACCTTGCTCACTTTATCCGCTACCTGCAAAAAGAAAAAATATTTGATGCTGGCGGTCAAGTGATTAAAAAATATGAGAAAGATGAAACCATACTTCATATACTCAGTTTTTTGCACCAACGAACAGATATTATAACCTTGCACACCCAAAAGGGCTATTGCCTGGCCAGAAAATATGCCAGCTATCCGCAATTGGGTTTCTATATTGATAAGTTTATCGGTGCTTATGGTAATTTTAATTTCAATAATGCGGATAAGATATTGCATATTGACGGGCAGGAATTTGCTGCCGCTTATGAACAGGTGCAACCCTTTTGTAATTACACATTTATGCTTCATTTACTCGGTCAGTTAAAGGCCACACATATACTTGATTTGGGCTGCGGTATGGCAGGCTTGATAACTTCGTTTTGCAAAAATCTACCGGGCAGGCAGGCCACTGGTATTGACAGCAATCCGTACAACTGCAAAAAAGTGAAAAACAATCTTCTAAAACTGAATCTGCAAAAAAATATAAAAATCATTTGCGGTAATGCTGCTGACTTTAAAAAATTGCTTCCGGAAAACACCCGCAAGTCAGTAAATGTTGTTTATGCCGCTAACCTTGTTAATGAATTTTTTGGCAAGGGAAACAATGCTGCTGTTGAATTTTTGCGGCAACTGAAAGACACCTTCAGTGGCAAAAGAATGGTGATTACAGACTATTACAGTACATACGGAACTGGTGCAGCCGCTGATCCGGCATTGCAGCATAATTACCTGCACGATATCATGCAGATTTTTTCAGGACAAGGCCTTACCCCCAAAGATTACAAGGGCTGGAATACGCTTTATAAAAAATCAGGTTGCAGGCTGCTTACTGTTTTTGAAGGGGAGAGTACCGGTATTAAATGGTTTATACATGTTTTGCAATTGTGATTGATCCTGAAATTTAAGCAAACGGATGCTGACTATTTTTTCAGCCATTTCATCCAAAAAGGCAGCCGGTTTAGTTTTAACCCGGGATATTTTTCCTCTTTTGCGCCAAAGCTGCTGTAAAAAAAAGCCAGGTTGCGGATATCACTGCCTTCAAAATCAAGCAGCAGGTTACTGCCTGCATGGTCTTTGATAAATGCATCAATTAAAGCATGCGAAGCACCCATTGTTTTACCATTTGGGTGATTGCCCACCAGGATATAATAAGCCCTGCCATGAGAAAAAAAGAATACGCAGGAAGCCACCAGTTCACCCCTTGCAGTACACATACCATAAGTGATGGCTTTTTGCTGCTGGTGCAGCAGTTGGTATAGTTTGCTGAAATGTCCAAAGTCAGTATCAGTAAGCGTTGAGAAATTACCAGCTTGTATTTTAGTAAGCGCAATTACCTCTGCC
>JANMDL010000775.1:0-3198 GCA_031376295.1 Chitinophagales bacterium | reverse complement strand
GTTGCTTTTTGGAGAATGCCCTTTCATATATCGACATGCGCTGCCTTATCAAAGCATCGGCATTGGGGTTTGCTGCTGCTTTTTTAATGTATCCCTCTTTCAAATAGGTTTGAAATTCCAGTACAATACTGCGCTGTTCGTTATTCAGCCTTTTTTCATCGTTCTTTAAAATAGTAGTTAATTTTAAATCCCATAAAGCGTACCGTTCATCGCTGTTAAGCAATGTGTAAGCCTGCTTCATGGTTGAAACAGTTGGCTGGTTAATTACTTCTTTTGATAGTGAAGAAAGTTTTTCAGTAACTGGCGCCGTAACTGTATCGGCATTTTTGCTGCAACTTCCCATTAGGAGGGTGAGCATCATCAGATAGAAAATTGTTTTTTTCATAATTTGTTTTTTGGTTGCCTACTCTTTCGTTTTGCAGTTTTCGGCTTCGCTGGCGGTTTTTGGCATTAGTGGGATGCATGGTCAGCCGCACATCAAAACTAAATGAAAAATGATAAGAATAACATTTTTTTTAATATTTTTATCAGCCTGATTATCAATGCAATACGAAAATATTGTGTCTCATTTCAGGAATAGCATGCTACTTTTTTATCAGCTGATTATTATCTCTATTGGTCAAACGCCAAGGCGGCTGTGGTATAAACGGGCTGCAGCAGGAAGGAAAATCTTTTAAAAACAACACTACTTCCCAATATGCAGCACCACACTCACCCCATTGGTTTGTGCCAAGGGCGAATAGCCGGGCTTTAGTTGCAGGCTGAGGTTGTTGCCTACATCAAAGTACCGCAAGTGTGCATCTACCGTAGCATCCACCACATTCAATCCCCAGAAAATAATAAAAAACAATGCAGAATAATCCACATTCTGCCGTATCTGGTTGCGGAAACTGCGGATGCGTTCAGGCTGGTCCTTTACACTGAAGTAGGGCTCCGGGATTTGAAAATCATTCACCGGATTCAAATCTATTGCATTAATATATGCCGCCTTTGCCTCTTTAAATGTCTTTACATTGTATATAAAAATACCTGCTGTAATACCTATTCCACCGTACACCAATGGCAGTTTCCAGTATTTTCTGTTGGTAATCTGGCCCCAGCCGGGCAAAATGGCCGATCGTATGGTGGCCACTCTTGGCGGGTACTGCTTTATAGTATCCGGCAGGTTGAAAATGTTTATTTTTTTTGTTTTTTTCTTTACAACAGGTACAATTTTTTCGGCACTGTCAGCAACAGGCTTTACCTGGGCAACCGCACCAGAACTGTATAAAAATTCAGCAACCAATAAAAAAAAAACAATCTTATACATCAGCTCACTTTAATATTCAGCTTATCTAAAAGGCCATTCAGTTCTTCTAATGAATAATATTCCAAAGCAATAGAACCGTAGCCTTTTTTATTATGGCTCAACTTTACTTTTGTGCCGTAATAAGAAGCTAAATTATCTTCAATTTTTTTAAAAGCGGGCGGCAGCGCAGCTTTTGTGTTAGTTTTAACACCTCCACCGCTGGCGTATAGTTTTCTTACCAGTTCTTCCGTTTGCCTTACTGAAAGATCATTCTTTTTTATTTCATTAAAAATGTACAGTTGCTTGTCCACCACATCTACATTAATCAATGCCCTGGCATGCCCCATGGTAATGCCCCCGCTGCGTACCGCCACCTGTATATCCGGCGGCAGTTTCAATAACCTGATGTAATTAGTAACCGTACTACGTTCCTTACCCATACGCTCTCCTACCTGCTCCTGTGTGTAATCCAGATCCTCCATCAGGCGTTTGTAGCTTAATGCAATCTCTATCGCATTCAGGTTTTCCCTTTGCAGGTTTTCCAGCAATGCCAGTTCCAGCAATTGTGCATCATTGGCCTGGCGTATGTACACCGGCACATCTTTTAACCCGGCTATTTTGGCTGCCCTGAAGCGGCGCTCACCTGCAATAAGCCGGTATTTGCCATTGGCCATATTACTTACCGTAAGCGGCTGTATAATATCGTGCAGTTTAATAGAAGCAGCCAGTTCGCTCAATGCAGTCTCATCAAAATCATGCCGGGGCTGGTGCGGATTTACCTCAATATCAGTAAGTGGCACCCGCTGCACGGCAGTTTTGGTTTCCACAACTTCTGTTTTAAGGTTGCCTGCTGTGGTCTTAAGGTCGGCATCAATATTTTGCAATAAACTGCGGATACCTTTTCCTAATGCATCTTTTTTATTGGGAGGAGTCATTAATAATTAATTACTTATGTCGTTTATGTTTAATTTTATCGGAAATAAAAATACCCTTATTCGAGTATCCTATCTTCCTGGCTTATTTTGGTAAGGTTGTTATTCTGCAGTATTTCCCGTGCAAGGTTCAGGTAATTTACAGCGCCCTTGCTTTCTGCATCATACAATATTACCGGTTTGCCAAAGCTGGGGGCTTCGCTCAACCTGGTATTGCGGTGAATGATGCTGTTAAAAACCATGTCTTCAAAGTGCTTGCGTACCTCACTTACCACCTGGTTGCACAGCCGCAAACGGCCATCATACATCGTCATCAGTATCCCCTCAATTTTAAGAGAAGTATTAAGCCTGTTTTGAACAATTTTGATGGTATTGAGCAGTTTGCCCAAACCTTCCAGGGCAAAAAATTCAGTTTGTACCGGTACAACCACACTATCTGCCGCAGTAAGTGCATTTACAGTGATGAGGCCCAACGAAGGGGAACAGTCAATCACAATAAAATCATATTCCTCCCTTAAAGGCTCCAGTATTTTCTTAAGTACCAGCTCCCGGTTGGGATAATTAATCATTTCTATTTCGGCACCCACCAGGTCAATATGCGAGGGTACCAGATCCAGGTATGAAATGTCTGATTTAAGTACCACATCCTTTACCGGCACTTCATTTACCATACAATCGTACAGGCTTTGGGTAATATTGTGCAGGTCGAACCCAATACCAGTGGTACTGTTGGCCTGCGGATCTGCATCCACTAAAAGCGTTTTATACTCCAGCACAGCAAAACTTGCTGCCAGGTTAATGGCTGTAGTTGTTTTGCCCACTCCGCCCTTTTGATTTGCTATTCCTATAATTCTTGCCATATCCGCTTTTCCAGAAACTGGTTTATTTTAATATTTATGTTCTGTTTATCTGTTGTTACCGCATTATAAATCAATAGAGCTGCCTACTGCCGCCAGGTGCAACTGTATACCTGCTGCT
>JANMDL010000751.1:0-7878 GCA_031376295.1 Chitinophagales bacterium | reverse complement strand
CAAACATTCCTCGGGCAGCTATCCTCATTGCGGTTACTCAGTTTAAAGCCAATCATTACTTCATGCGTGCCACGGGTAAATGCACCAAGATCGGTTACAGTATGGTCGTACGAATAACCCACGCTCAGATTGGGGCCAATGTTAAGCCCTGCCATGCCTGCAACACCATCTTTGTGGCGGTACGATGCTCCCAGCCATAAAAGATCACGGTACTGCAGCTTTGCATTGGCTTCTACCTGTATGGGTGATGGCTGTATGTATTTTACCATTACAGAAGGTGTAAGGTTAAAATCGTCGTTGAGCAGCATGCGGTAGCCCGCAATACCAAACAGGTGCGGCACCGATTTGCCGCTGATTTTGCGGGCCGTGTTGGCGGCAAATTCTATTTTCTGCGGTACTATCTGTTGCGCTGAAACGCCGGCAAATATGGAGGGGCCGTACAAATAAATACCGGCACTAAAATCGGGGCGCAGCTTATTGAGTACGCCGGTGGTGTATACGGCAGGGTCAATCGTTACGGCAAACTTTAAGCGGCTGGCATCTAATTTTAACTGGCTGATGCCCACGCCAAAGCCGGCTGACAAATTGAGTACATCACTCAGTGGCAGGTGATAGGCATAACTTACCTGTGCTGTTAAATTGCTCAGCGGGCCGGTGCGGTCGTTTACAATCTGCATACCCCAGCCATGGTGCGCTGCCGATGCTTTGTATTCATCCCAGTATTCCTGCCCCCTGGGGTTATCCTGCTGGCGCATGGAGCCGGGCACTGTTCTGTACCTGGTGCCACCCAGCGGCCCGTGTATAGAAATATAATTGGTAATGGGGCCATCATCAATACCCAGCCACTGGTGCCGGTAACTCACCCTGATGTCTTTGTACATTTCAATGCCTGCAATGGCAGGGTTGATGATGTACTGGTTTTGTATGTATTGTGTATAGTGCGGCTTTTGCTGTGCTGCTGCAGCATAAAATAGCATCACCAATATAACCGTAATAAAAAAACGCATACGCTTCATTTACTTTGCTAACACTTTAAATTCCGTCCGGCGGTTTTTGGCCCTGCCTTCGGGGTTATCTGTTCCATCATCGTTGGTATTGCTGGCAAGCGGCAGGCTTTTGCCATAGCCTTTTGCCACTAATTGCGCAGGGTTTACGCCCTTGCTGATGAGGTATTTCACACAACTCTCCGCACGCTTTTGCGACAGCTCCTGGTTGTATTCCTCGGTACCCTTGCCATCGGTATGCCCGGCCAGTTCTATCACCACGTTGGGCTTGGCTATCAGGTTGGCAGCCAGTTTATCCAATGTGGTAAATGATACATCCAATAGTTTGAACTCATCAAATTCATAATAAATATTGTCCAGCGCTTCTGTTACACCAACAGGCGGTGGAAAAGATTTGATGAGGCAGATATTGTCGTTGCGCAATATGCTTACCATATCATCGCCAGAGCCATCAAAGCTGATAAAGTTATCGGCAAAACCATCGGCGCTGGCCACGGCTTTTAATGGCTGAAATTCATCTACGGTAAAGGAATAGCTTCCGTCAATGCCAGTGGTGAGTGTGGTTACCACGGTATTAACTGTTGTATCTACAATTTTTACTGTGGCGCTGCCCAGGGGCGTATTGTCATCGCAGCGCACCACTTTGCCGGATACCTGCTTTAATGGTTTTTGTTTGCTGAGCGAAAATAACTCTAGGCAGCAGGCAGCCGAGCGGTCGCTGCTGAAGAGTACATTCTCTAATATATTTCTTGCACTGCCACGGCTGCTGAAATACATATCGTCTTTCACGGAGTTTACCGGCAGCCCGAAATTTACCGGCACTGCATATGCGCCATTGTTCATTTTGCTGTAATAAAAATCAAAGCCACCCATACCTACTCTTGCATTGCTGCTGAACACCAATGTATTGGATGCTGTATGAAATGAAGGTGCTTCTTCATCACCGGATGTATTGATAACTGTACCAAGATTGTTGATGGCACCTGCATTGCCATTGGCATCAAGTGCAGCTTCGTACAAGTCGAAACCGCCGCTGCCACCGGGTCTGTTGCTGGCAAACAGTAAGCGGCCGGGCAGTACATAAGGTTGTTGTGTGCTGTATCCGTCTGCATTCAACCCTTCTGCTTTTACCGGGTTGCTCCAGTTGCCGCCTTCTTTGCGGCTGATAAAAATGGCTGCTTCTTTTTTTACATTGGCGCTGGACCAGCGGGTAAAATACAGCGTATTGCCATTGGCGCTGATGGCTGCAGCGCCCTGCTGCATCTCGGCTGTTTGACCCAGCGATACTTTGCCGGGCGATGGCTGGCTGATGGCTGCTGTATAAATGCGGTTGTCGTTTTTATTTTTTGCGGCAACGCTGCTGTCGCTGCGGGTGGACGTAAAGATAAAATTTTCTCCATCTAGCCATACAGGTGCATAATTAGCCCCACCGGGATTGATGGCTGCATCCATTTTGGTAACGGTGTACAACGCCAGGTCTTTCTTTTGTAATTGCTGGCGAATGAAATCCAGGTTCTGCAGTTCTGTTTTTGCTGCTGCAGTGTATTCATCATTGCCATTGTACTCACTCAAAAAAGTGCTGAATGCAGTTGCTGCATCGTCAAACATTTCCATGCTGCGCAATGTGGTGCCATAATGGAAACGGGCAAGTGGAAACTGCGTTTTGCTGAACTCAATTGTTTTTTTGTACTGTGGTTCTGCCAGGGCAGGATAGCTGAGCAGCCTGTAGCTTTCGGCCAGGTTGTAAATGGCCTGCTGCTTACTGCTTACGGCTGCTACGCTGGTGCCGCCGCCTTTCTGGCTCTTCGATTGTACCGTGTATGGTGAATAAGCCGGCGTAGTTTTCTTTTTTATTTTGGAAGCGCCCATGCCCAGGTATTTTTCGTAATACTGTGTGGCAGAAAAATAATCTCCTTTTGAAAAATACTGGTCGGCTGCACGCAGGTAATCGTACGTAAACTGGCTGAAGCCCTGCAGGCCGGTGAGTATTAAAACTGCTGTTAATAATTTTCTCATATAATCAAATTCATTATAGTGGTTGGTAAATGAGGGTTATAACCTGGGGCAAACAAATTCGCCTTCTGGTGTTTCCACTTTTCTTTTCCTGATATACGTGAGCGACACTTCAAAACTGTTGGTGCCTTTTGCCACTTTACCCAGGTCGGATACGTTGATGTCGTAACTGGTACTGATCATCATATTGCCAAAGGTATAGCCTGCAAATGGCGCAAACGCATCTTTAAAACGGTAGTTGGCACCCAGCATAAAATCATTCTTTTCTGAAATGCGCATTTGCCCGTAAGCACCAATCATGGTTTCGGATGCAGTGCCCTGCCGCAGGTACAGGGCATTGGGTGTAATGCTGAAGTGGTCATTGAGCGCTATGCGCATACCTGCGTGGATGGTGTGCCGCATGGGTATGGTGGCTGCGCCAAAGGAGCTGAACTTATCTTTTGGTTTGTTGATATGCGAAGCCGAATAACCGCCAAACACATTTGCCTTGCGGCCAGGTGTGGCATCAAAGTAAAAAAAGCCTGCACCAAAGTCGAGGGTTGACTGGTTGCTGCCCGAAATAAAATCGGTGGTGGGGTTGGCCGGATTGTACCCTGTAACAGGGTTCCACTGGTCGCCAAAGGTAAGCTTACCCGGATCGAAGCGGCGCTGTATCATGCCCACCTGCAGTGCCAGTACCAGGCGCTTCATGCCATTGGCCGATTGTACACCGGTGTAGGCAAGATTGCCATACGCCGTGGTATAACTGTAGCCACCATTACCGGCATTTTGCCGCAGCAGGCTTACGCCATAGTTCATATTTTTTTCGGTGCTAATGTCGAATGCCACACCGGGGGTGGAAAAGGGTGTACTCACATTGCCCCACTGGTTGCGGTAAATGCCCGATACCCTCATTTGCCCGTCAAAAGCACCGGTAAGCGCCGGGTTAAGCCAGGAAGGATACACATAATACGAAGAGAAATGCGGATCCACCTGTGCATATGTTTCCTGCGAAACTGCCGTTGCAAGGGCCATCATCGTCATCAATACAATTTTTCTCATACTGCAGAAGTTGGTTGTTAATAAAATTTTTATCTTATAATGGTTACAGATCCGTTCAGCTTCTGCAAACCATTTTTTAAATCAATTACATAATAATAAGTGGCTACCGGCATGGGGCTTCCGTTGATGGTTCCATCCCATGGTTTGGTATAGCCTTTTGTTTGGTAAATGCGCTGGCCATAGCGGTTGAATATCTGCACATCACAATCAAGATAATCAGCCAGATTTTCAATCTCCCACCTGTCGTTGGTGCCATCGCCGTTGGGGGAGAAGGCATTGGGGATGCTTACTTTTTTCAGCACTTTTACAGTGAGGAGATCGAATGCTGTACAGCCACCCTGGCCGGTTACTATCAGCGTATAGGTCTGGTCAAAATTTGCTATCAGTGAAGGTTTCAATGCACCGGCAGATGACAGACCTGCGGCGGGTGACCAGCTTAAA
The DNA here is from genome assembly GCA_031376295.1 of Chitinophagales bacterium. Classification (GTDB taxonomy): domain Bacteria; phylum Bacteroidota; class Bacteroidia; order Chitinophagales; family Chitinophagaceae; genus Ferruginibacter. The sequence continues at coordinate 3,379 of JANMDL010000751.1, read as the reverse complement.
TTTAATGATGGATCATTTACTGTTGCGTTGAAGGTAATGTTGGTGCCCTGCGGAACAAGAAAAGAGGGCCCGGCATCTACTACCGGTTGCAGGTATACTACTACCCGCCGGGTAAACGCATCACTCACACAACCTGCTGCATTGGTTACCCGCAGCGTAACATTGTAATTGCCGGGTTGTGCATACGTTTTGCCCGGATTTTGTACTGCAACAGGGCTGCTGCCATCAGCAAAGTTCCACAACCATGTGGTGATGGTGCTGCCAGCCGGGTCGGTACTCAGGTCGCTGAACAGCGTTGGCCTGCCCTGGCAGAGTGTATCGGGATTTGCATCAAAACCAGCGATTGGTTTTACAAAGAATGCATTAAAGGGTTTGCTCAGCAGCGTGCTGCAGCCTGCTGCTGAAGTAGCCGTTAAGGTGATGTTGTAATTGTTGATGGCGGCATACACATGGCTTGGGCTGGTGCTGGTATTCAGCGGTGTGGCATCACCAAAATTCCAACTGTATGTCATGGTGCCGCTGGCAATGGTACTTTGGTTGGTAAAATTAACAACACCTCCCGGCATACATACAGAAGCTGTGTTGGTAAAGGCAACCACCGGATTTGGATTAACCACTACCGGCCTGTAAAAAGTATCGCTGATACAACCAGCGAGGCTTACTGTAACTAATTTAGCAGTATAGTTACCGGCTGCGGCATAAGGATAATTAAATGTATTGCCATTGTTGTTATTAGCAGTATTGGCATCACCAAAAAACCATTGCCACTGGTTGATGGTTCCGGTGCCGATGGAAGAACCGTCGGTAAAAGTAACCGGGCTGCCAAGGCAAACAGCAGGTGTGGCGGTAAACTGTGAGACCGGTTTTGGATCAACCGCAATAGTTTGTGATATTGAATCAGCACAGCCGTTTGGTGTGGTGAATTTGTACCAGATAATATGTGTGCCTGCACCTGCCAGCGAAGGGCTGAATTGCCCTGCTGCAGTAGTACCCGGACCATAGTAAATACCTGTACCGCTGGCACCATTGGTAACCGCTGCTGTTGCTACAGAGATTGTGCCGGTAACGCTTTGGCAAACCGGGTTAAGCGCAGGATAATTTAATGTTGGTTTTATATTGAAGTTGAGCGCAATGGTGGTATCGCCTGTGCAGTTGCCGGAAGAAGTTACTGTAAGATTCACATTGTAAATACCATTGGCCGTAAAATTATGCGTTGGATTTTGTATGGCACTTGTATTGGGGTTGCCTGCATTGGCATTGGGGTCGTTAAAGTTCCATGCCCAGTTGCTAATTGTTTGTGCATCAGCCAATGCACCAGTTCCATTAAACTGTGCCAGGCCATTGGTTGGTAAGCAGCCACCTGTTGGATAAGTATAACTCACTACAGGTTTTGCTTTTACTAATATTGTTTGCGATACTGAATCAACACAACCATTTGGCGTGGTAAATTTGTACCATATCGTATGCGTACCCACACCTGCAACTGCCGGGGTAAAAATACCTGCGGCCGTTGTACCAGGGCCGGAATAAACACCCGTGCCACTTGCGCCATTGGTAACAGTAGCCGTTGCTGCATTAATTGTTCCGCCCACATTCTGGCACACGCTGTTGATGGCCGGGTAATTAAGCGCTGGTTTTATATTAAAGTTGAGCGCAATGGTGGTATCGCCTGTGCAGTTGCCGGATGAAGTTACGGCAAGGTATACATTGTAAATACCATTGACCGTAAAATTATGTGTGGGGTTTTGCAGGCCGCTTGTGTTGGGATTACTTGAATTGGAATTGGGATCGTTAAAGTTCCATGCCCAGTTGCTTATTGTTTGTGCATCGGCCAAAGCTGCATTACCATTGAATTGTGCAAGACCATTGGTGGGCAAACAACCACCGGTTGGATACGTATAGCTTACTACAGGTTTTGCTTTAACCAGTATGGTTTGTGCTATAGAATCAGAACAGCTGTTTGGTGTGGTGAATTTGTACCAGATGGTATGTGTACCCACACCTGCAGCAGCCGGGGTAAAAATACCTGCGGCGGTTGTTGCAGGGCCGGAATAAACACCCGTGCCGCTTACACCATTGGTAACCGTAGCTGTTGCCACATTGATATTGCCGCCCACATTTTGGCACACACTGCTGATGGCCGGATAATTTAATGCCGGTTTGATATTGAAGTTGAGTGCAATAGTGGTATCGCCTGTACAGTTGCCCGAAGATGTTACCGTAAGTTTTACATTATAAATGCCATTGGCGGTAAAATTGTGTGTTGGGTTTTGCAGGGAACTTGTATTGGGGTTGGTTGTATTGGCATTGGGGTCGTTAAAGTTCCATGCCCAGTTGCTTATTGTTTGTGCATCGGCCAGTGTGGCACTGCCATTGAACTGTGCAAGGCCATCGGGCGGTAAACAGCCTCCTGTGGGATAAGTATAACTCACCACGGGTTTTGCTTTTACCAGTATCGTTTGTGAAACTGAATCAACACAGCCGTTGTTTGTGGTGAATTTGTACCAGATGGTATGTGTACCCACTCCTGCAGTAGCCGGTGCAAAAATACCTGCTGCACTGGTGCCAGGCCCGCTGTACACACCTGTACCTGTTACACCATTGGTAACTGAAGCCGTTGCCACATTAACGATAGTACCGCCTTCATTTATACAAGCATCATTAATGACAGGATAAAATAATGCCGGCTTGATATTGAAGTTTAATGGAATGGTGGTGTCGCCTGTACAACTACCCGAAGAAGTTACCGTAAGGGTCACATTGTAAATGCCATCGGCTGTAAAATTGTGTGCGGGGTTTTGTATGCCGCTTGTGTTGGGGTTGCCTGCATTGGCATTGGGGTCATTAAAGTTCCAGGCCCAGTTGCTTATTGTTTGTGCATCGGCCAGTGTGGCATTGCCGTTGAATTGTGCAAACCCGTTTGATGGCAGGCAACTGGCTGTTGGATAGGTATAACTTACCACAGGCTTTGCTTTTACCAGTATGGTTTGCGAAACAGAATCCTTGCAACCGTTTGGCGTGGTGAACTTGTACCAGATGGTATGTGTACCCACACCTGCGGCAGCCGGAGTAAAGATGCCTGCGGCGGTTGTTGCAGGGCCGGAATAAACACCCGTACCGCTTGACCCGTTGGTAACCGCAGCTGTTGCTACATTGATGGTGCCGCCCACATTCTGGCATACCGGGTTTAATACCGGGTAGTTTAATGCTGGTTTAATATTGAAGTTAAGTGCAACGGTGGTATCACCCGTGCAGTTACCCGAGGAAGTTACAGCAAGGTATACATTGTAAATGCCGTTGGCTGTAAAATTATGTGTGGGGTTTTGTATGCCGCTTGTGTTGGGGTTGCCTGCATTGGCATTGGCATCGTTAAAGTTCC